>NZ_JBEZGK010000012.1:219098-220378 GCF_040649935.1 Micromonospora sp. NPDC048842
CGAGCGCGGCTCGGGCGGGGCCGGCCGGGCTCGAGCGGGGCCGGCCTCGAGCAGGACCGGCCGGGTTCGGGCGGGGTTGATCGACTCGGTTTTCTTGAAGTCGGGGCGTCCCGGTGCTGGGGACCCCCCGACTTGCGGTTGATCGACTCGGCTTTCTTGAAATCGGGTTGTCCTGGTGCTGGGGACTCCCCGACTTCCTGAAGGCCGAGTCGATCATGCGCTGAGGAGCGCAGCGCACCGCTCAGCGCTGGGCTGATGGGCTGCGGTGCCGGGCGCGGTGCGCGCGGGCGCCGGCCGGGTAGCTCGCCGCTGGACGCCGGCCGCACCGCTCAGTGTCGGGCCGTCGGGCCGCCTGACCGTCGGGCCGCCTGACCACCTGGCCGCCTGACCGTCGGGCCGTCGGGCCGGGGCCGTACAGCTCGGTGGATGTCGGTCGGGGCTGTCAGAATGTGCGGATGTCTCGCCCTGTCGACGCCCTGGATGCCAGCTTTCCGGTCGCCGCCTCGATCGCACTGGACCTGATCCGACGTCCCGAGGTGACCGAGCGGTGGTCAGACCCGAGTGCGCTGCCGCACCTGTCCGTGGGTGGCCTCGCGTGCCACCTGGGACGTCAGGCGGTCCGGGCGGCGGAGCTACTGCCGACGCCGACCGACCTGCCGGTGTTGGAGGCGGCCGACAACCATTACGGGCGGGCCGCGTGGGTCTCCGAGGGGTCTCCGGACAAGAGCACGGTCGCCTCCGGCTCCGACGAGGCCGACGCCGCACGCGGGCCGGCCGAGCTGCACGCCCGTTCCGCCCGGGCCTTGGCGGAGGTCGGCGACCTGCTCTCCCGGGGTGCCGCCCGTGAGGTCGTGCCGATCCCGTGGCAGGGCTGGGCGCTGCGGCGCGGCGACTTCCTGCTCACCCGTCAGCTCGAGATCGTGGTCCACTCCGACGACCTCGCGGTGAGCATCGGCGTCCCTACGCCGGAGTTCCCGGCGGACGTCTTCGACCCGGTACGCGACCTGCTGGTCCGACTGGCAGTGCGCCGCCGTGGCCAGTCCGCACTGATCAGCGCGCTCAGCCGCAGCGAGCGGGCCCAGGACATCTCCGCCTTCTGACCGGCCGCCCCGTCGGTGATCATCCGCCGCCCGGGACCGCCCCCGCGGGTGATCGACTCGGCTTTCTGAAGGCGCGGTGTTCCGGCGCCGGCGGTTTCAAGCGGCTGTTGCGACTAGGTGTTTGTGGAGTACCTCGGCTGGATTCTGCCAGTCGAGGGTTTGGCGTGGTCGTCCGTTGAG
>NZ_JBEZGK010000013.1:0-181531 GCF_040649935.1 Micromonospora sp. NPDC048842
GCCTCGCCGCCCTCGCACCCCGCCGCCACGCGCCCCGCGCCCCGCGCCCCGCGCCCCGCGCCCCGCGCCCCGCGCCCCGCGCCAAGATCTCCGCAACATCCCCGATGTTGCTGCCTCCGCCACGTGGGAGACAGCAACATCAGTGACATTGCGCGGATCTTGACGACCAACCCCGCCCTCGAGAAAGCACGACCCGGGTTCGGGGGCCCACGGCCGCCCAAGATCGCGCTCGAACCAGGGTGCAGTGGCCACGAAACACCGAGAAGTCACTACAACCTGGATGCCGCGTGATCTTGCCGCGCAAGGCGCGGCGCGGGGATGGGGCGGTGGCCCGCCGGCGGGAGCGGGCGGCGGCGGGCTGCGAGCGGCGGCGGGCTGCGAGCGGCGGCGGGCGGAGCGGGCGGCAGGGTGCGAGCGGCGGCGGCGGGCGGGCGGCGGACGGCCGGGGTGGGAGCGGGTGGCAGGGCCGAGACCACACAGCATTGGTACGGAGTATGTGTTGCTGGCCCATGTGCCGGGGAGCACACAGCTCGTAACTTCTTGCGCCATGACGGCAGAACCCGTGGTGGTCCCCCACGTCGTGCAGGTCGACCTCTCCGGTCGGACCGCCCTGGTGACAGGGGGCGGCGGCGGTATCGGGCGGGCGTGTGCCCTGCGGCTGGGCGCGGCCGGCGCCAAGGTGCTCGTGGTGGACCGCAACTTGGAGGCGGCCAAGGCGGTGGCCGCCGAGGTCGGTGGCCGGGCCGAGGGCGTGGACCTGTCCGACGCCGCGGCGGTGGATTCACTCGACGTGGACGTGGACATCGTGGTGAACAACGCCGGGCTCCAGCACGTCGCGCCGTTGCAGGACTTTCCCGTCGAGCGGTTCGAGTACATCCAGCGGGTGATGGTGGAGGCGCCGTTCCTGCTGATCCGCCGGGCGCTGCCGCACATGTACGACCGGGGCTGGGGGCGGATCGTCAACATCTCGTCGGTGCACGGGTTGCGTGCCTCGCCGTACAAGGCGGCCTACGTCTCGGCCAAGCACGCCCTGGAGGGGTTGTCGAAGGTGGTCGCGCTGGAGGGCGCGGCGCACGGGGTCACCGCCAACTGCATCAACCCGGCGTACGTGCGTACCGCGCTGGTGGAGAGCCAGATCGCCGACCAGGCTGCCAGTCACGGCATCGACGAGGCCGAGGTGATCGAGAAGATCATGCTGGCGCGGGCCGCGATCAAACGGTTGATCGAGCCGGAGGAGGTGGCCGAGCTGCTGGCGTACCTCTGCTCGCCGCCGGCGGCGTTCATCACCGGGGCGTCGATCGCCCTCGACGGGGGCTGGACGGCCAACTAGTGGGGCTGAGCACAATGTCGACCATGTCTTCGCCGGTGGAGTTCCTGGAGCTGCTCGCCCGAGAGGCCGCGACGGTCGAGTTCGAGGGACCGCTGGTGGCCGCACGGGCCGCCGGGCTGCCGCCGGACCGGCTGGCCGAGCTGGAGCAGGCCAAGTCGGTGGCGTTGCGGGTCCGCGCGCTGCTGGAGCGTCGCCGCCGCCGGGAGAGCGAGCTGTCCGGCCTGTACGACACGGTCAGCGACCTGGCGGGGCTGCGCGATCTGGACGACGTGTTGCGGGCGATCGTGCACCGGGCCCGTCACCTGCTGGGCGCGGACGTGGCGTACATGACGCTCAACGACGACGAACGTGGCGACACCTACATGCGGGTGACCGACGGGTCGGTCTCGGCCCGTTTCCAGCGGCTGCGCCTGCCGATGGGCGCCGGTCTCGGTGGCCTGGTGGCCCAGTCCGGCGCCCCGTACGTCACCGCCAACTACGGCGAGGACGCGCGCTTCCACCACACCGGTGAGATCGACGCCGGGGTGGGCGAGGAGGGTCTGGTGGCGATCCTGGGGGTGCCGCTGCGGCTCGGCTCGACCTCGATCGGGGTGCTGTACGCGGCCAACCGTTCGGCGCGGCCGTTCGTCCGGGAGGAGGTGGCGCTGTTGGTGTCGCTGGCCGCGCACGCCGCGGTGGCGATCGACACCGCCCGGCTGTTGACCGAGACCCGTTCGGCGTTGGCCGAGTTGTCGGCGGCGAACACCACCATCCGGGCGCACAGCAGCTCGGTGGAGCGGGCCGCGGCGGCACACGACCGGATGACGGCGCTGGTGCTTCGCGGCGGCGGCGTGGAGGACGTGGCGGCTGCGGTGACCGAGGTGCTGGGCGGCGCGCTGCTGGCACTGGACGCCGAGGGCCGCCTGCTGGCCCGGGTGGGTGAGATCGAGGAGCCGGACCGCGCGGACATCGTCGAGGCGGTGGCCGCGTCCCGGACCGAGGGGCGCAGCGTACGCCGGGGTCCGCTCTGGTACGCGGCGGTGGTGGCCGGCGCGGAGAACCTGGGTGCCCTGGTGCTGCGCCCGGACGACGAGTTGGTCGACGCCGACCAGCGCATCCTGGAGCGGGCCGCGTTGGTGACGGCGCTGCTGCTGCTGTTCCGCCGGACGGTCGCGGAGGCGGAGGGGCGGGTGCGTGGCGAGTTGCTGGACGACCTGATCGCCCGCCCGCTGCGTGACACCGACGCGCTGCGCAGTCGGGCCCGTCGGCTCGGGGTGGACCTGGACGCGCCGCACGTGCTGGTGGCGGTGGGCGACGACGCGATCGCCGCGACCGGCTCGGCTCGGCAGCGGGTGCTCTCCTGGGCCACCACGTACGCGTCGGCGCGCGGCGGGCTCGCCGCGGCGCGCGACGGCCGGGTGGTGCTGATGTTGCCGGGGTTGGACGCGGGCGGCAGCGCCCGCGCGGTGGCTCGGGACCTGTCCCGGGTGACAGGTCGACCGGTGACCGCCGGGGCGAGTGGCCCGTCGAACACGCCGGCGGCGCTGGCCGGGACGTTCCAGGAGGCGGACCGGTGCCTGACTGCCCTGGGTGCGCTGGGCCGTGCCGGGCAGGGCGCGAGCACAGTGGAGTTGGGCTTCGTCGGGTTGTTGCTGGGCACTGTCGGTGACCGGGGCGAGAAGGACGTGACCGAGTTCCTCAGCGCCACCGTCGGGCCGGTCCTCGACTACGACGCCCGGCGCGGCACGGCTCTGGTGAAGACGCTGGAGGCGTACTTCGGGGTGGGCGGCAGCCTGGCCCGGGCCGCCGAGCAACTGCACGTGCACGTCAACACGGTGACCCAGCGGTTGGAGCGGGTCGGGCAGTTGCTCGGCGTCGACTGGCAGCGGCCCGAGCGGGCGTTGGAGGTGCAGCTCGCGCTGCGCCTGCACCGACTGCGCGCACCGGCCGGCTGACCAGAACCGAGAAGCTGACCGGAGCCGGTCGGCGGCACGAACGCCGCCGACCGACACCAGCGCACACCACAGCCGCCGACCGGGCACCCGGCGTCAGCGGGCCTGGATGCCCTCCAGCACGGCGTCCACTACCCGTTCGGGCAGGGACTGCTCGTCCAAATCAGGGTTCCACTGGAGCACCCGCTGGATCAGCATCGGCCCGGTGAGCAGAGCCATCGTCACCTCGACGTCGATGTCGGAGCGGAGCACCCCCTCGTCGATGCCGCGCCGCAGCACCTCGCGCATCAACTGCCGGCGGGGCGAGATGATGTTCTGGTAGAGCTGGAACTGGTCGGCGCTGCGGTTCACGGCGGGTGCCAGGCAGGGCATGATCTTGGCCGCTCGCGGATCGACGTTCTTGCCGATCGCGCCGACCAGCAGCACCAGGTCGTCGCGGACGGAGTGGCCCGCCGGCTGGGCCAGGACTCCCTTGAGGCGGCGCAACGCGTCCAGCAGCAACGCGTCCTTGCCGGCCCAGCGGCGGTAGATGGTGGCCTTGCCGACCCCGGCGCGGGTGGCGATCGCCTCGATCGAGAGCGCCTCGATGGTGCTGCCCTCGGCGAGCAGGTCGAGGGTGGCCTCGATGATCGCCTCGTCGGCGCGGATGCTCCGCGGTCGACCGGGCGACCGCGGAGCATCGGCAGTGGACGTCATGTCCGCCATCCTCCCCGAACCTATGCCGTGCCGGCCAGCTCAGGCTCGGCGACCGGCGCCGCCGGGGCGACGCTCGTGTCCTCCTTGCCCGGCATCCAGCGCAGCACCACGATGATCCCGAGTGCGGCGATCACCGCGGAGAGCCCGGCCGCCCAGTGCATGGCGGTGACGAAGGCGTCGTTGGCCGCCGAGATCAGCGCCGGCGCCGCCGGCCCGAGCTGGCCCGCCGCCGCGTACGCCCCGGAGATCGACTCGTTGGCCGCGTCCTGGGCCTGCGTGGGCAGACCGGTCAGCGCGTCACCGATGTCGCTGCGGTAGACGGCGGAGAGCACCGAGCCGAGGATGGCCACGCCGAGCGCGCCGGCCACCTGGCGGATGGTGTTGCTGACCGCGGAGCCGACCCCGGCCTTCTCCCTGGGCAGCGCCGACATGATCGACTCGGTGGCCGGCGGCATGATGTTGGCCATCCCGGCGCCCTGGATGAGGAAGACGAGCAGCACGATCCAGATCGGGGTGGAGGCGCCGATGAAGACGAACGCGCCGAGTGACACCACTGTCAGCACCAACCCGACGGTGGCGACGGCCTTGCCACCGTAGCGACGGACCATCGCGGCGCTGCGCGGCGCGAAGACCAACTGGGCGCCGGCGAAGGGCAGGAAGAGCAGACCGGTCTGCAACGGGCTGTAGTCGCGCACCAGTTGCAGGTAGAACGAGCCGAAGAACATCGAGCCCATCGCGGCGAAGAACACCAGGCCGACGATGGCGACCGGCGCGGCGAACCGGGGCACCTTGAACAGTCGGACGTCCAGCGACGGGTGGTCGCTGCGCCGCTCGTGCTGGACGAACCAGGCCAGCACCGCGACGCCGAGCAGGATCGAGCCCCAGGCCACCGGGCGGCCGAAGCCGTGCTCGCCGCCGTCGATGATGCCGTAGGAGAGGGCGACCAGGCCGACCACGGAGAGCAGCACGCCGAGCACGTCGATCCGGCCGGGCCGCGGGTCACGCGATTCGGGGACCAGCAGCGCGACCAGGACCACGCCGGCGACGACCACCGGCACGTTGATCAGGAAGACCGAGCCCCACCAGAAGTGCTCCAGCAGCGCGCCGCCGAGGATCGGGCCGATCGCCACGGCGAGACCGACAGCGCCGGCCCAGACCCCGATGGCCCGACCACGCTCGCGCGGGTCGAAGACGTTGGAGATGATCGACAAGGTCACCGGCATGATGGCCGCGCCGCCGACCCCCATCAGGGCGCGGGCCGCGATGAGCTGTCCGGGGCTCTGGGCGTACGCGGAGAGCAGCGACGCCAGGCCGAACAGAACCAGACCGATCATCAGGAAGCGCTTGCGACCGGCGCGGTCGCCGAGCACTCCGAAGGTGAACAGCAACCCGGCGAAGACGAGCGTGTAGGAGTTGATGGACCACTCCAGCTCGCCCTGGCTGGCGCCGAGGCCGTGCACCGGGTCGGCCAGGGTGCGCAGGGCGACGTTGAGGATCGTGTTGTCGAGGACGACCACGAGGAGGCTGATCACCAGCACCCCCAGGATCGCCCACCGCCTCGGGTGTCCGGTGTTGTTGTGCAGCTCCATGCCTTGCTTTCCCCCCACGCTGATCACCCGCGACGAAATACGATACGGGTCAGACTCGTAACGCGGATCAGCCTACGACGGGTATTAACGATACGGCACCGATCCGTATCGTATGTGGTGGGCATCACGGCCGGGCACGACCGCCAGGCAGGCGTCGACGGCCTCCGTCAACGTCCCGAGACGGACCGCCGGACGGCCGAGCGGCTCGATCCAGCCCGGCCCCGCGCCGTACACCCGCAGGAGCGGAAAGTCCCGGGCGAAGCGCACCAGGCGGTACGCGCGGCCGGTGAGCGGCGTCTGCGACCACAGCACGACGGTGCGCGGACGGGCGCGGTACACCGCGCTGGTGAGCGCGGACCAGGGCAACGCGGGGCCGAGGTTCAGACAGCCGCGGCCCTGCTCGCGCAGCGCGGCGGCGAGCGCCAGCAGACCCAGGCTGTGCGCCTCCTTCTCGGCGCCGGCCAGCAGGACCCCGCCGGTGGGCAGTGACCGGCCCGGCTCCCGGCGATACGCGTCGAACCCGACCCGGACGCCCTCGAAGAGGGCGTGCTCGATGACGATCTCGGCGGCGGTACGCCCCGACAGCCGGGCCAGCAGCGGACGGCAGACCTGCTCCCAGAGCGCCGGCACGCCCCACGCCTCGACCAACTCCAGCACCAGCGTCGCGACGCCGTTGGCGTCCAGGTCCTCGGCCGCCAGCGAAACCTGCTTGTGCGCGATCTCCACGGCCTCCGCCGGCATCGGATCGGTCAGCACCAGACGTACCCCCGGGTAGACGTTCTCTACCCGGGGGTTCGCTCGGAGGGCGCGTGGCGGATGCGCCGTCGTGTGAATTTCAGCGGCGGCGGGCCGCCAGCCGGTGGGCCAGCGCGGCGACGCTGCCCCAGATGCCGCGTCGGAACAGCACCACGACGAGGACGAAGATGCCGCCGGTCACCAGGCCGATCGCTTCGAACCCGGAGAACGACAGCCAGTCCTCCAGCCGGACCACGAGGGCGGCGCCGAGCACCCCACCCCAGAGGGTGCCGATCCCGCCGAGCACCACCACGATGACCGCCTTGCCGGAGGTGGTCCAGTGCAGCACGTCCAGCGAGACGAACCGGTGGCCGACAGCGAACAACCCGCCACCGAGACCAGCGATGAACCCGGAGAGCACGAACGCGGTGAGCTTGTAGCGGTGCACCGGGTAGCCCAGCGCCCGCGCCCGCGCCGGGTTGTCCCGGATGCCGACCAGCACCCGACCGAACGGTGAGTGCACGATCCGCCAGGCGGCGGCGAGCCCGAGCAGCACGATCGGCAGGATCGCGTAGTAGAAGAAGTAGTCGTCGGTGAGGTCGACGCCGAACAGCTCCCGGGGCACCCCCTGGAGGCCGTTCTCGCCCTGCGTCACCGAGCGCCACTCGTTGGCGACGTAGTAGACCATCTGCGCGAAGGCCAGGGTCACCATGGCGAAGTAGATGCCGGTCCGCTTGACCGCCAGGTACCCGATCGGCACCGCCAGCACTGCCGCGGCGAGGGCCCCGGCCAGCACCGCGAGGGGAAACGGCAGGCCGGCGTGGATGGCCACCAGCCCGGTGACGTACGCGGAGGTGCCCCAGAACGCGGCGTGCCCGAAGGACATCAGCCCGGTGAAGCCGAGCAGCAGGTCCACCGCCACGGCGAACAGCGCCCAGCAGAGGATGTCCACAGCGACCGCCGGGTAGAGGCCGTTGGGCAGCCACGCCGCGACGGCCAGGCCGACGGCGAGCAGCGCGTACCGGACCCAGCCGGGGGCCCGGGCCACGGCGATCAGCCCGGACGGTGGCGTCGAGCGGGACGCGTCGGTGGGAGTGTCCACTGTGTTTGTCATGCGGGGGCCTCCTCCCGACCGAACAGGCCGGCCGGGCGCCAGAGCAGCACGCCGGCCATCACCACGAAGACGATCGTCTGCGAGACGAGCGGGAAGTTGGAGAGGTACGCCTCACCCCACGCCTGCACGAGTCCGATGCCGAAGCCGGCGGCGACCGACCCGAAGATCGAGCCCAGCCCGCCGATCACCACCACCGCGAACACCACGATGATCAGGTCGGCGCCCATCAGCGGGTTGACCGCGCGCATCGGCGCGGCCAGCACACCGGCGAGGCCGGCCAGCCCGATGCCGAAGCCGAAGACCGGGGTCACCCACCGCCCGACGTCGATGCCGAAGGCACGGGTCAGGTCCGGCCGTTCGGTGGCCGCACGGACCACCATGCCGATCCGGGTCCGGGTCAGCACCCACCACACCGCGACGCAGAGCAGCACCGCGAAGCCGAGGATGAACACCCGGTACGTCGGGAAGTCGAACAGCCCGAAGTCCACCGACCCGCTCAACAGCGACGGCGTCTCGTACGGGCTGGACTGCACGCCGTAGCGCAGCTTCACCAGGTCCTGGAGGATCAGCGTCAGACCGAAGGTGAGCAGGAAGTTGTAGAGCGGGTCCAGTTTGGTCAGCCGGTGGATGACCGCGCGTTCCAGTGCCATGCCCAGCAGACCCAACCCCACCGGCATGATCACCAGGGCGGCCCAGAACGGCACACCCGCCTCGCTGAGCAGCACGTACGCCCCGAACGCGCCGAGCATGTAGAACGCGCCGTGGGCGAAGTTGACGACTCGCAGCATGCCGAAGATGACAGCGAGCCCGAGGGCGAGCAGGGCGTAGAACGCCCCACTCACCAACCCGTTGAACGTGTTCTGCGCGAATGCGCTCACAGCGTCACACCCGTTCGCGACTGCGGGGCTCGCACAACCGGCTCACTCCTCGCGCTCACAGCTTGCAGTCCGCCGAGGGCGCGCGGAACGCCTCCGCGGCGGGGATCGTCTTGAGCACCTTCACGTAGTCCCACGGCTCGGCGACCTCGGACTGCGGCTTCACCTGGGCCAGGTACGCGTCGTGCACCACCCGGTGGTCCTCGGCGCGGATCTTGCCGTTGCGCAGGAAGACGTCCTCGACAGTCTTGCCCTCCAGGCCCTTGACCACTGCGTCCGCGTCGTCGGTGCCGGCGGCCTGCACCGCCTCCAGGTACTGCAACGCCGCGGAGTAGTTGGCGGCGTGCGCGAAGGTCGGGCGGGTGCCGGCCTTCTGCTGGAAGCGGTCGGCGAACTCCCGGTTCTTCGCGTCGAAGTTCCAGTACCAGGCGTCGGTGTACGTGGTGCCGGCCAGCGCCGCCGGGGTGAGCGAGTGGATGTCGGTGAGGAACATCAGCCCCACCGCCAGGCCGACGCCCTTGTCCCGCAGCTTGAACTCGTTGTACTGCTTCACCACGTTGACCAGCTCCGCGCCGGCCTGCATGGCGCCCAGCACGTCCGGCTTCGGGTTCAGGTTGGGCGCCTTGAGCAGGAAGGTGGAGAAGTCACCACTGGTGTTCGGGAACGGCGCCCCGTCCCTGCCGACGACAGTGCCGCCGGCCGCCGTGATCGCTGCGGAGAAGCTCTTCTCCATGTCCTGACCGAAGGCGTAGTTCGGGTAGAGGATGTACCAGTTCTTGCCGATCTGCTCGGTGGTGGTCCTCCCGGTGCCGTTGGCCAGCATGTAGGTGTCGTACGCGTAGTGGAAGGTGTACTTGTTGCAGCTCTTGCCGGTCAGGTCGGTGGTCGCCGCCCCGATGTTGAAGTAGAGCTTCTTCTTCTCCTTCGCCACGTCGGCGACCTTCAGCGCGGCCGACGAGGTGGGCACGTCCAGGATCAGGTCGACGCCCTTGCGGTCGTACATCTCCTGGGCCTTGGAGTTGGCCACGTCCGGCTTGTTCTGGTGGTCGGCGGTCTCCACAGTGATGTCGGTGGTCACCGCCTTGTCGCCGTACTTCGCTGTGAAGTCGGCGATGGCCATCTCCACCGCCGCCACCGAGTTCTTTCCGGACAACTCCGAGTACGCCCCGGACTGGTCGTTGAGCACGCCCAGCACGATCTTGTCGCCGGTCAGCTTCTGGTCGCCACTCGACTGGGGGCCACCGCCGCCGCACCCGGCGGCCAGCACCACCACGGCCGACGCCGCGGCCACACCCATCGTCCTGCGCATGCCCACTCCATCCATTCCGCGCGGCGTCGCGCGGGTCGTCGTTGAGAAAATTCAGATCCCGAGGTACGCGAGCAGTTCGCGTTCGCGCGACCGCACTTCGGAGTTGTCCATCGCCTCGGCGACCCGGCCCTCGGCCAGCAGGTAGTGCCGGTCGGCGACACCGGTGGCGAAGTGCAGGTTCTGTTCGACAAGCAGCACCGTCACCCCGTGCCGTTTGGCCTCGCGCAGCAGGTCGCCGACCTGCTGCACCAGCAGTGGCGACAGCCCCTCGGTGGGCTCGTCGCAGAGCAGCAGCCGGGCGCCCATCCGCAGCACCCGGGCCAGCGCGAGCATCTGCTGCTCGCCGCCGGAGAGCATGGTGGCCGCCGAGTCCCGTCGGGTGTACAGGGCCGGGAACGCCTCGTACACCCGCTCCAGCGACCACGGGTCGGGGCCGACAGTGGGCGGCAGCGTGAGGTTCTCGGTGACCGTCAACGTGGCGTAGCTGCCCCGGTCGTCGGGCACCCAGCCCAGCCCCAGGCGGGCCCGCTTGTGCGCCGGCAGCCTGGTGATGTCCCGCCCGTCCAACTCCACGGTGCCGCGCTGACCGGAGTGCAGCCCCATCACGCAGCGCAGCAGCGTGGACTTGCCGGCACCATTGCGGCCGACCAGGGTGACCACCTCGCCGGCGGAGACCTCGAGGCTGACGTCGCGCAGCACCTGCGCCTCGCCGTAGTAGGCGGACAGGCTCTCAATGCGCAGCATCGGCGGCTCCCAGGTAGGCGGTGATCACACGCTCGTCGGCGCGGACCTGCTCGTACGGGCCCTCGACGAGGACCTTGCCGGCCTGGAGCACCGTGACGGTGTCGGCGAGACGGCCGACGACGCTCATGTTGTGCTCGACCATCACCACTGTCCGGCCCTGGCGGACCCGACCGATCAGCTCGACGGTGCGGTCGACGTCCTCCAGGCCCATGCCCGCCGTCGGCTCGTCGAGCAGCAGCACCTTCGGGTCCAGCGCCAGCGCGATGGCCAGTTCCAGGGCGCGTTTGCGGCCGTACGCCAGGGACGCCGAGGGGGCGTGCGCCAGCTCGGCCAGCCCCACCATGGCCAGCAGTTCGTCGGCCCGTTCGGTGTAGCGGCCCATCAGCTTCGCCGACCGCCAGAACCGCCAGCCCAGCCCGCTGGGCGACTGCAACGCCAGCGCGACGTGCTCGCGTGCGGACAGTTGGGGGAAGAGGCTGGTGATCTGGAACGAACGGGCCACGCCGAGCCGGGCCACCTGCTCGGGGGGCAGCCCGGTGACGTCGCGCCCGGCCAGCTCGATCCGGCCACCACTGGGTCGCAGGAAGCCGGTGAGCAGGTTGAACAGGGTGGTCTTGCCCGCGCCGTTCGGGCCGACCAGCGCGTGCACGCTGTCCGACGCGACGTCGAGGTCGACGTCGTCGACCGCCCGGAAGCCCCGGAAGTCGCGGGTCAGCCCACGGGCCGACAGGAGCGCTTGCCCGGCCATCGCCTCATCCTCCGCACGTCGCGGCGACGGTCGGTTCGGTGACCGTGGTCACAGGCCCGTCGCGTGGACGAAACCTACGGCGGGCCGCTGGAGTCGAGCCATGTCGATGGGCTCCATATTCGACGGGCGGTTGACGTGCGTGAACTCCACTCCCCCGCGCCGTCGACTTGACCGGACCCCCTAGGTTGATGATCCACACAGCCCACCGGAAGGTCCCCACCCCATGCCCGTCGGCTTCACCATGGCGATCGTCTTCGCCGTCGCCCTGGCGGTCAGCGCCGTCGTCGCTCTCGTCGCCCCCGCACGGCCGCTCAAGCGGATGGCAGCCCTCGCGGCGCTCGGCTTTCTCGCCCTCACGCTGGTGGTCGGCATCGCGTCCAGCGCCCACTCGGTGCCCATCCGATCGGTCGGCATCGTCACCAGCTTCGGCAAGCCCACCGGCGAGGTGACCGGCTCGGGCCTGAAGTGGGTGGCGCCCTGGCAGAAGGTCGGCGAGTGGGACGCGGGCCGCCAGAAGTACGACCACATCGGCGGCAACAACTGCGTACGCGTGCGCACCGGCACCCTCGCCGACGCCTGCGTCGAGGTGCTCGTCGAATGGCAGGTCAAGCCGGAGAACGCGCCGAAGCAGTTCATGGACTACAAGGGCGACTTCGGCAGCTTCCGGGGTCAGCGGGTGGGAGTACAGCTCGACAGCGCGGTCAACGACGCCTTCGCCGCGTACAACCCGCTGGAGAAGATCGACGCCCAGACCGGCGACCTCAACGTCGACCTGAAGCCGTTCGCCGCGAACATCAAGACCAGTGCGGAGACCCGCCTCGCCACCGACGTGGACATCCTGTCGGTGACCATCACCCGGGTGAACCACGACGACAAGACCGAGGGCAACATCAAGGCGTTCCAGGACAAGCTGGCGCAGACCCGCAACCTGGAGCAGGACCGCAAGAACGCCGAGATCTCCAAGCAGATCACCGAGACCAACGCAAAGGTCGACAAGGTGACCCGTTGTCTGGAGATCGCGGAGAAGAACGGCGCGAACCCGGGGCTCTGCATCAACCCGGGCATCGTCACCGGCAAGTGACGCACAAGCCGGCCCACCCACTGCGGGTGGGCCGGCTCAGGCGTCACGGCCCGCCTGGCCGGTACGCGCGGAGGGTCGAGCTTCGCCTAGGCGAAGCTGAACAGCGGCGGGAAGACGAGGACCACGATCCAGGCCCACGCGGCGTACACCGGCAGGTAGCCGGTCTGCCACCGTTCGAGCGTCGCGAACGGCGTACGCCGACGGATGAAGGACAGCAGCAGCCACGCCGACCACGCGAGGTTGACCAGCAGGATCACGTTCTCGCCGAGCGCTGCCGCCCGGTTCGGCGTGCCGCCGTACTCGTCGGTGATACGCCCGGTGATCTCCAGCAGCACCAGCACGTCGATGGCCAACGCACTGACCACCAGCGCGAGTTGGAGTTTGTCGAACGGACCGGGCGGGGCCAGCGGGTCACGGGCCGAGAGTGAGTAGAGCAGCAGCCCCAGCACCACGACCAGCAGAAGGTCGAACAGGAGCAGCGCCTCCCGCTCGACGTCGATGCCGTGGCTGGTCCAGACGACAGCGACGAGGAAGGCGAGCAGGGCGGCGGTGAAGAGCGGGGTGAACAGCCGGGTGAGGACCGGCGCGATGTTCTCGACGACACTCTGCTTGGCCTCGACGAGCCACCCGGCCACCACGACCGCGGCCGCGGCGCCACCGGGCAGCAGCCACTGCGAGATGAACGCCTCCGGGACGATTCCGATGGCCGCGAAGGTGTTGAACAGGAACGCGGAGAGCACGCCGCCGCCGAGGGCCATCAGCACCAGGTAGATGAACCACTCGCCGGTGAACCGGATGAAGTCCATGCGTCGACGGGAGGAGCGCCAGTCGTCGGCGACATAGGCCAGGCCGACCACCAGCCACAGGGCGATGGGCAGGTGGATGCCAGTGACGACCACTGACTGCGAGTCGTCCGCCAGGGGGTAGGCGTTGGCAGCCACGGCGCCGAGGACGAAGAGCACAGCCAGTGCCGCGATCACCGTCCGTCGGGCTCCCCGGCGCCAGGCCAGGTACGCCGCCAGCCAGGGCAGCGCGAACAGTGTGAAGTTGCGCGCGTAGAACGAGCCGTCGTCGGCGAAGCTCAGCCCGAACAGCGCCGGCACCTTGACGGACACCACAGCGCCCGCCGCACAGCCGAGCATGACCCACAGGTCCCGGCGGGAGCGCGTGCCGCCGACCAGGCTGCCGGAGTCGCCGGTCAGCACCAACTGCTTCCATAACCGTTCGGAATGTTCCCTGGCGAACTCGCGGGAGAGGTCGTCGAGGCTGCCCATCCGTTTCACAGCGACCAGGAACGCCTCGTCCGGGCTCAGGCCGGCCGCGACGAGCTGGTCGACGGAGCCACGAAGGTGGTCTTCCAGCTCGTCGGCGTCCACCGCTTGCAGTTCCCGGCGACGCAGCACGTACTGACGCCACTGCTCGAACTGCGCCTCCAACTCCTGCTGCCCGTCGTGCGTCGTCATGCCAGGCCCTCCACCGGGTGCACCGTCAGCGGCACGCGGTCGTGCCAGATCTCCTTGAGCGCGCCCACCACGGTGTCCCACTGCCGACGCTGTTCGGCCAGCTCGGCCAGACCCCGGTCGGTGATGCGGTAGTACTTGCGCTTGCGCTCGCCGGCGACCGCCTGCCAGCTCGACTCCAGGTGACCGAGGCGCTCGAGCCGGTGCAGCAACGGGTAGAGCAGCCCTTCGGTCCAGTCCAGCTCACCCCCGGACAGCTCGTTGATCCGCCTGAGGATGGCGTAGCCGTAGCTCTCGCCCTCAGCCAGGATGCCGAGCACCATCGGCGTCGCCGAGGCGGCGACCAGATCCTTGGCGACCTTCACGGAACCACCCGCTCCCAAACCTAGAGGTACGATGCATAGTACTGCTAGGTATGGCCCACGGCGCAACGCCCCGGGTCGAGAGAGCGCCCGAATCGCCGTTCCGGGCACCTGTGGTGCCGCGAACGGCATGGTCCGGGTTAGCCTTGGCGCATATGGCTACCTTTCGCAGCGCCTCAGTGCTCCTTTCCTCAGACGGCACCAGGACCCCCGGCACCGCCGCGCTCTTCGCCGAGCCGGCCCGTAGGGGCGGGGTTCCGCCCTGGGCGGGTGACTTCCGACCCGCGAACAGCGCCGGCAACGGCCCCAAGAACGCGGTCGGAAAGACCTTCACCTTGGAGCTGCCCGACGGCAGCACCGGCAAGGTCGTCGTCCAGGGCCTCAAGAGCGGCAAGGGCGGCGTCGTGCTGGCGCTGATGGGCGAGGACGCCCCACCCTTCTGACCAGTCGCCCGGCTCTCGTTGCCCGGGTGCCCAGGGTTGGCCCTTCCCGGGTCGACCCAGGGCGCCTGGTCAACCACGCCAGTCGTCCCCGACAAATCGCTGGGATGTCGATGGTCGTGTCGCGACAATGGCCGTTGTGCCGGAGGTCGAAGTCGTCGTCGCCCACCAGGAACGGGCGACCCTGCGCGTAGGCGACGTGTTCCTGAAGATCGACACTGATCCGGGGCGCACCGACGTCGAGGTCGAGGCGATGGCGCTGGCGCCGGTCCCGACCCCCGAGGTTCTCTGGCGCAAGCCGCCAGTGCTCGCGCTCGCCGCGCTGCCCGGAACGGCGCTTGGTCGCCTCGGTGAACCGTCGAGCGCGTCGCCGGCGGCGTGGGCCGCGGCGGGCGCCGCCGCTCGGAAGCTGCACGACGCGCCGCTGCCGCCATGGCCCGGCCGCAGCCGCGACGAGTTGACATCGCAGCTCGACGCCGAGTGCGAGTGGCTCGTCGCCAACGGCGTCCTCCCCACCGACCTGGTCACGCGCAACCGCCAGGTCGCCGAAGCGGCGCTCCGCCCCTGGACCCCGGTATTCACGCACGGCGACCTGCAGATCACCCACGTGTTCGTCGACGGTGACCAGATCACCGGCGTGCTCGACTGGTCCGAGGCGTGCCAGGGCGACGCCCTCTTCGACCTCGCCACCTTGACGCTCGGCCACGAGGAGCACCTCGGCGACGTCCTCGCCGGTTACCGCGCCGACGTCGACCTCGACGTGATCCGCGGGTGGTGGTCCTTGCGAAGCCTGCTGGCGATCCGCTGGCTCGTCGAGCACGGCTTCGACCCGTGGGCACCAGGCTGCGAGGTCGATGTGCTGAGATCGTCGACGCGCTGAGATCGTCGCTCTGACCAGCGTCAGTCCAGGGTGACCACCCAGCGGGCACCCTCGCCCCGCGCCAACCGGTCGAACGCCGCGGGCGCCTCGTCCAACGGAACCGTCCCGCTGACCAGCACGCCCAGATCCAGCGCGCTGTCGGCCAGCTCGGCGGCCAGCACCGGCACCTCCCGGTCCGGATCGGACGAGCCGTACACCGAGGAGCGCAGCGTGCGCGCGGAGTGGAAGATGTCCAGCGCGCCCAGGCTGACCATGTCGTCCTTGGCGCCCATGCCGACCACTGTCACCGCTCCCCCGCGCCGGGTCAGCCGCCAGGCGGCGCGGATGGTGGCGGCCCGACCGACGCACTCGAAGGCATGGTCGACGCCCCGGCTCTCGGTGCGCGCCCGCACCTCCTTGGAGAGCCGGTCGTCGGAGAGCAGGAAGTCGGTCGCCCCGGCGGCGAGCGCCAGGTCCCGCTTCGCCTCGGCGACGTCGATGGCCAGGATCGTCGTGGCACCGGCCCGGCGGGCCGCGCTGAGCACGGCGAGCCCGACCCCACCGAGCCCGACGACAGCGACCGACTCCCCGGGGGCCACCCGGGCGGTGTTCCGGACCGCTCCGACGCCGGTGAGCACGGCACAGCCGAGCAGCGCGGCCTGCTCGGGCGGCAGCCCGGCGGGGATCGGAATGACGGCACGCTCGGGCACCACCACCGCCTCGGCGAGCGCGCCGAGGCCGAGGGTCAGGTGCAGCGGGACCCCGTCGTCGGTCTCGCCGCGCTGCACCGTCGGGGCCGTGGTGTCCGCGCAGAGCCACGGCTCGCCCCGCCGACACCACCAGCAGGCCCGGCAGGCCGGTGCCCAGTTGAGCACTACCGGTGTGCCGACGGCCAGCTGACTTCCCGGCCCGACCTCGGCCACCACACCGGTCGCCTCGTGCCCGAGCACCAGCGGGAACCTCGCGGCGAGGGTGCCGTTGACCATTGACAGATCGGAGTGGCAGACACCGGCCGCCCTGATCGTCACCCGCACCTCGCCGGGGCCGGGCGCGGGCAGGCGTACCCGCTCGACCCGCAGCTCGGCGCCGGACCCGCGCGCGACCAGCGCGCGGACGATGACCGGCGCGGACGCCGGCTCGGCGCCACCACCCGGTGCGGCCGGGGGCAGCTCGGTGCGGCCTGTGGCCGCGGTCGGGGACAGCTCGGGATCGGTCATCGCTGGATCGCCTTCAGCTCGCAGAACTCGTCCAGCCCGTGCATGCCCAACTCCCGGCCCAGGCCGGACTGCTTGTAGCCGCCGAACGGGGCGAGCGGGTTGAACGGCGCACCGTTGATGTCGACGGCGCCGGTGCGCAGTCGCCGGGCCACCGCGAGCGCCGCGTCGGTGTCGGCGGACCAGACCGCGCCGGCCAGCCCGTACTTCGAGTTGTTGGCGATGGCGACCGCCTCGTCGGTGTCGGCGAACGGGATGACGGCGAGCACCGGGCCGAAGACCTCCTCCTGGGCGAGCGCGCTGTCGGGGTGCACGTCGGCGAAGACGGTCGGGGCGACGAAGTGCCCTCGGGTCGGCACCGGGGCGTCGGGCCCGCCGGCGACCAGCCGGGCGCCGTCGGCGAGGGCCCGGTCGATGTGGCCACGCACCCGCTCGGCCTGGGCGGCGGAGACCAACGGGCCGAGCCGGGTCGCCGGGTCGAACGGGTCGCCGAGGCGGTAGCCGGCCACCGCCGTGGCGATCAGGTGCAGGGCTTCGTCGTACCGGTCGCTGTGCACCAGCATCCGGGTCCAGGCGGTGCAGGTCTGCCCGGAGTTGAGCAGGGCGTTGCCGACGCCCACCTTGACGGCGGTGGCCAGGTCGGCGTCGGGGAGGATCACGTTGGCGGACTTGCCGCCCAACTCCAACGCGACCCGGGCGATCCGGTCGGCGGCGAGCCGCATGATCCGCGTACCGGTGGCGGTGGAGCCGGTGAAGGAGACCAGGTCGACGTCGGGGTGCCCGGCGAGCGCCTCACCGACCACCGGCCCGGTGCCGGGGACCACGTTGAGCACGCCCGGCGGCAGGCCGGCTTCGGTGACCGCGTCGAAGAGCAGGTACGCGGTCAACGGGGTCAGCTCGCTGGGTTTGAGCACCACGGTGCAGCCGGCGGCCAGGGCGGGTGCGAGCTTCGCCATCACCTGGTGCAGTGGGTAGTTCCACGGGGTGATCGCGCCGACCACGCCGATCGGCTCGCGGACGACGAGGGAGTTGCCGATGCTCTCCTCGACCGGCGCGCGGGCGGCGAGCGCGACGTGGTCGCGCAGCACCGTCAGTGGGAGCCCGACCTGCACCCGGGTGGCGAGCTTGAGCGGCGAGCCCAGCTCCACGGCGATGGTGCGGGCGAGGTCGTCGGCGCGGGCGGTGAGCGCCGCGTGCAGCCGGTCGAGGTGGGCGGAGCGCTCGGCGGGGGTCGCGGCCGACCAGCCGGGGAACGCGGCCCGGGCCGCGGCCACGGCGCGATCCACGTCGGCCGGGGTGCCGGCCGGCACCTGCCCGATCAGCTCCCCGGTGCTCGGGTTCTCCACGTCGATGAGACCGGCGTCGGCGGGAGGCGTCCACTCCCCGCCGACGTGCAGGTGGCGTCGGAGGCGCAGGGAGTCGGGTAACAGCGACGGCGGGGCGGCGAGGTCCATGTCGTCCCTTCGAGGGCGGGCGATGGGCGATGGCGGCGGGGGGGTCGTGACGGGCGATGAAACTAGCGCTGGGAGTTTGGACGCTACCCGTTGGGCCGGGCGGACTCCACAGTCTCGACGGTGCGGGTGTACTCGGCGGCCAGACCGTGCAGCAGGGCGTCCAGGCCGAGGGCGAAGGCGCCCTCGTCCACGCTCTGCTGGTGTTCGGCGAGCCGGTGGGCCTGGCGCAGGTGCGGGTAGTGCGCCGCGTACAGCTCCGGGTCCTCGACGAAACCGCGGGCGAACGAGCCGAGCGCCGACCCGGCCACGAAGTAACGCAGCGCCGCGCCGATGTGGGTGGCGCGGGCCGGCGGCCAACCGGCCCGGACCAGCCCGCCGTAGACCGCGTCGGCCATGGCGAGGGCTGCCGGTCGACGACCCGGCCCCTGCGCCAGGTACGGCACGATGTTCGGGTGCGCGGTGAGCGCCCGCCGGTACGACCAGGCCCAGTCCCGCAGCGCGGTGAGCCAGTCCCGGCTGGCGAAGCCGCTGGTGTCGACGGCACCGGTGACCGTGTCGGCGACCGCGTCGAGGATCTCGTCCTTGGTGGCGAAGTGGTTGTAGAGCGAGGGGCCCTGTACGCCGAGCGCGGCGGCGAGTCGGCGGGTGGAGAGCGCGCCGAGCCCGTCGGCGTCGATCAGCGCGAGCGCCGTCTCGACGATCCGGTCGCGGGTGAGCAGAGGCCGTCGAGGTCGGGGCACGTCAGAACTCCTCGGTCTGCGGTGTCCCTCCCCGTGGGAACCACCTGTTCACGCACCCTATCGGGGACCGAGTGCGGGCAGGCGTCACCACGTCGGCCGGAGAAGGGGTCTGGACGAATGAAAACTTACACCGCTAGTTTATGAGGGACCGCCACGGCCCGTGGCGGCGCACCACCACGCCGACCGAGGGGGAACCGTGGACTTCGCACTGTCCGACGAGGAACGCGCCGTCCGAGACACCGTGCGCGCGTTCATCACCCGCGAGGTGATGCCCCTGGAAGCGGAGGTGCTCCGCCGGGAACGGGCGCACCAGCCGGGCCTCGACCACTCCGAGGTGCGCGAACTGCAACTCAAGGCACGCAAGTTCGGCTTCTGGGGCCTGGCCACCCCCGAGGAGTACGGCGGAATGAACCTGCCTGCCGTACTCCAGTCGTTGATCTGGACCGAGCTGGGCCGCACGTTCGTGCCGTTCCGGTTCGGCGGCGAGGCGGACAACATCCTGTTTCACGCCACCGAGGAGCAGAAGCAGGAGTTCCTCATCCCGACCATCGAGGGCGAGCGACGCTCCTGCTTCGCGATCACCGAGCCGGGCGCCGGATCCGACGCGGCAAACATCCGGCTGTCCGCCCGCCGTGACGGCGACGACTGGATCCTCGACGGCGAGAAGACCTTCATCACCGGCGGTCACGACGCCGACTTCGCCATCGTGGTCGCCGTGACCGACCGGGAGAAGGGCGCCCGCAAGGGCGGCGCCACAGCGTTCCTGGTGGACCGGTCGATGGGCTGGCGCTCGGAGTTCATCCAGACGATGGGCGAGGGCGGGCCCGCGTCGCTCATCTTCGACGGCGTACGCGTGCCGCACCGCAACATCCTCGGTGAGATCGGGCAGGGCTTCACGCTCGGCATGGAGTGGATCGGCAAGGGGCGCTACACCATCCCGTCGCACGCCATCGGCATCGCCGAGCGGGTGTTGCAGATGGCCATCGAGTACGCCAACACCCGGGAGACCTTCGGCACGAAGATCGGCGCCAACCAGGCCATCCAGTGGATGATCGCCGACTCCGAGACGGAGTTGGAGGCGGCCCGCTGGCTGGTGCTGCGCTCGGCGTGGACTGTCGACGCGGGCCTGGACCCCCGGCACGCCTCGTCGATGGGCAAGCTCTACGGCGCCGGCATGGTCAACCGGGTGGTCGACCGGGTGCTCCAGATCCACGGCGGCATGGGCTACACCCGGGAGCTGCCGATCGAACGTTGGTACCGGCAGGTCCGGCTGTACCGGATCTTCGAGGGCACCGACGAGATGCAGCGGCTGATCATCTCGCGGGACCTACTGCGCGGCTACACGAAGATCGGTGGCCACCTGGCCTGACGTCGAATGTCCGCCCGTCGTGAACAAAGTAGGTCCGCCGGCCATCTACCCCCATGACAGCTGCCACTCAGCAAAAGGGGGATGTTCCATGCACCTACGAATCAGGGCCGTGGCGACGGCGATCGTCGTCGCCACGGTCGGCGCCATCGCCATCCCGGCCGCGCCGGCCTCGGCCAACGTCAGCCAGGGGTACGTCGCGGGCTCGGGCACCTGGACCGACGACTGGAACGACGAAGGGCCCATCTCCGCGTCGACCCGGTCGTACAACAACGTCGTCGCCATGTGGCAGAAGATCCTGGTTGCCGACGGTTACCTTGCCGCCTCCGGCGTCGATTGCAGGTTCGGTGCGGTGACGACGGCCGCCACCAGGCGGTGGCAGAGCGACAGGGGCCTCGTGAGCGACGGCGTCGTCGGTCCCAAGACCCTAGCCAGGGCAGCAACCCGCCTCAGCACGTACGAGGGCGACAGCTGGTTCTACTACGACGGGCTCGGCAGCAACTTCATCTACTTCGGGCGCCTCGCCAACGGCACGTGGGACATGAGCCTCGGGGTCGACCTGGAGTGGCGACCCCTCTCGTACACCGCGGCGACCTTCGGCGTCTGCTCCTGATGCCGCTGAGGACGGCCGGCCGCGCGGCCGGCCGTACTCGGCGCCGGGTTCAGCCGGTCAACGCCGTGAGCGCGGCGTCCACGTCGGCCTCGGTGGAGTAGATGTGGAACGAGGCCCGGACCCGTCCGGCGCGCACAGCCGCCCGGATGCCGGCCGCCGCCAGGCGCTGCTCCGCGTCCGGCACGTCCACGCTGACGATGGCGCTCTCCCCCGGCGCCCGGCCCAGCCCGGTCAGGAACCGGTTGGCCAGCGCCACGTTGTGCGCCCCGATCGCCGACACGCCGATCTCGGCGACCACCTCCAGGGCGGGTGTCGCCCCGACCCAGCTGAACCAGGCCGGTGAGATGTCGAACCGGCGGGCGTCGTCGGCCAGCCGCAGCGGCGGGCCGTAGTAGGAGGCGTGCGGGTCGCGACCCGCGTACCAGCCCGCCGCGTCGGGGCGCAGCCGCTCACGCAACCCGGGGGCCAGATAGGCGTACGCGGTCCCGCGAGGATTCATCAGCCACTTGTAGCCGCCCACCGCCACCACGTCGGCCCGGCTGCCGTCGAACGGCAGCCAGCCGCACGCCTGGGTCGCGTCCACCGCCACCAGCGCGTCGTGCGCGCGGGCCGCGGCCACGATCTCGTCGTACGCCGCGACCGCCCCGTCGGCCGACTGGACCAGGCTGAACGCCACCAGGTCGGTATCGGCATCGATGGCGTCGACCAGCGACTCCAACGGCACCGTGCGGACCGTGACGCCACGCTCCTCCTGCACCAGCCAGGGGAAGAGGTTCGAGGTGAACTCGACCTCGGGGACCACCACAGTGGCACCGGCCGGCAGCGCCGCCGCGACCGGCGCGAGGAGCTGCGACACCGCCGCGCCGACCGCCACGTCACCGACCGGCACCCCGATCAGGTCGGCGAACGCCGCACGGGACCGGTGCACCGACTCGCCCCAGCCCTCCCACGACGTCCGACCAACCCGCCAGGCCGCGAGAGCCTCCTGCAACGCCGCCCACGCCGGCTCCGGCGGCAACCCGTAGCTGGCGGTGTTCAACCAGCCAGGCTCCGGCTGCCACAGCTTCTGCGCCTGCTCGATCTCCATGCCGTCGACGCTAGGCCGAACGACGCGCGACGGGCACTGCCAATCGGCGATCGGCGGCCTGTCAGATGCGGACGAAGTCCTGACCGAGCAACGCCCGCAGCCTGGTCAACGCGCGGGCGTTCTGCATCTTGACCACCGACACGGAGACGTCGAGGGTGCTGGCGACCGCCTCCACGCTCTGATCCTCCCAGTGCCGGAGCACCACGATGGCCTGGTCACGGATCGGCAGGGTGGCCAACGCCTGGAGCAGGGCGACGTGCAGCTCCGTGGTGTCGTCGGGCCGTTGCGGCGGCCCCTCCGGCAGCTCGGCGAGCACGACCTCAGCGGCGCTGCGCCGCTTGTTCTGGTCGAAGACCGTGTTCATGAGGACCCGACGGCTGTACGCCTCGAGGTTCGCGGTGTGCCGGATCCGGCCCCAGTTCGCATACATCTTCGCGAAGGTGGTCTGGGTCAGGTCCTGGGCGAGGTGCCAGTCGCGACACATCAGGTAGGCGGTACGCCGCAGCCTCGGTGCGGCGGTCTCGACGAAGGCGGTGAACTCCACCTGCCGGGCGGTCTGCTCACGCCGTCGAGCCGCGCCCCAGCGGGCAGCCGCCATCAGTCGACCGCCGACGCGCTGGTGCCGGCCGGGCAGTCGATGCCGATGACCTCGTCGACCCCGAGCGTGCGTTTGACGCGCTCCGCCAGCTCCGCGTACCGAGTCCGCACCACGAACGTGATCCGGAACGACTCCGGCAGTTGGCTGGGCACGATGTGGTCGACGAGTTCGGGTGTGTCCGCGTACACAGTCTTGAGCTTCTTCAGCGCTTCTTCGCGGCTCTGAAACACCACGGTCGCGACCGCCGGGTCCGCGTCCAGCACGTGCTTGACCACGCCGCGCTGCTGATCGGTGATCTCGGGAGCGAGGTAGACCGCGGCGTCGGTCGCGGTCTCGTCAGCGGGGGCCTGGCACTCCCTGTTCACGAGCATGCCGAACGCCGCCGGCACCGTCGGTGGCGGCGCCGACCGCTGCGGCGGTGTCGCCACGTTCACCACCCCCACCGCCGCGACGGCGACCACGGCGGCGGCACCTGCCGCCACCAGCCGTTGTCGGCGTCGACGCAGGCCGGTGCCGACGGCCACCGCGTCACCGACCAGGTCGTCAAGGGGTAGTTCCGGCTCGTCGGCGACAGCGCGGTCGAAGAGCACCCGCAGGTTCTGATCCATGTTTCCTCCCGTGGCCCCCGGTGGGCTCCCACAGGTGTTGACTGGTTGGCCCACCGGATCGGTCACATCGACGCCGCACGGCACCGGCCTCACCGCTTCCGGCGGCGCCCGATCGACTCGTCGGCAGTGGGCAGGGGGATCCGGGCGAGGCTGTCGGCGAGGCCTGCGAGCCACCTGTCGACCTCCACCAGGTGCCGGACCGACTGATGGTCGGCCTCGCCGAGGAGCGGACGGATCCGGTCCAGTTGGTCGACGCAGGTGCTCGAGACCGGCGCCCGGTGCGATGTCCGGCTGTGGGCGACCTCGTCGGCGAGGGCGTCGTACGCCGATCGCAGGCGCCCGGCGGAGTCCCGCAGCAGTGCCGCCGCCCCGGGCCAGCCGGCGAGGCAGCCGGGAGGGTTGCGGCGCAGCAGCGACTCCGCGCCGGGCACGACGTGGTGCCCGGCGCTCAGCACGGCGTCCCAGTTCACCTGTTGACGGTGCGGATCGTGCCGCTCCGAGTGGTACTGGCAGTACGACGAGTCGATCAGGACCATCCGGCGACGGACCCGGGCGAGGGCACGCGCGGGTGGCGGGGCATCGCCGAGCATCGACTGGACCGTCTCTTCGACAGCGTCCGCGCTGGCCGCCAGGTAGCGGGTGGCGTTGTGCCGCAGGTCGTGGCCCGCACCGCGCGGCCAGATCGCCACCCCGGCGAGCACGCCGATCACCGCGCCGAGCAGCACGTCGACGAGGCGGGCCTCGGCGAGCCGCCACCCCTCCGGGCTGAGCTGGGCGAAGACGACTGTCAGCAGCAGTGTGAACAGCGCCTGCTGCCACACCGGACCGAGTATGCGGCCGACGCCGAAGGCCAGCAGCAGGGTGATCGGCAGGACGATGGCGTACACGATCGGCTCGTCGACGACGAGCATCACCCCGCCGCTGACGACCGCACCGATGATCGTGCCCAGCACTGCCGGCCGCAGCGCCGTGCGGGTGTCGGCGGCCGACGTGCGCAGGACCGTGAGGGTGGCCAGCAGCACCCAGAAGCCGTGGGTCAGCTGCAACACCCCGGCGGCCACCCGGGCGATGGCGAGCGCCACTGCCAGCCGCAGCGAGCTGTGCAGGTGGGCCGAGCGCGGCGCCAGGTGGGAGCGAAACTGCCACCAGTACAGCATCCACGGGCTGCGCCGGGCGTACGCGAACAGCTCCGAGGAGGCGTCGTCGCCGCCGAGCCGCGCCCCGGTGGCCACCCGGGAACCGACGACGAAGACCCGCACCTGGTCCGCGAGGGCCAGCGCGGTCGCGTCCCGGCACAACCGGGGTACGTCCGGCACGTAGCGGACCTGATCGGATCCCACCGGGTACGCCGCCTCGGCTCGTCCGACAGCCACGTCCACGTTGGCCGGGGCCGCCGCCGGGGCACCCGGTGACAGGCTCCGGCCGGCCGCGCGGGTGGTGTCCGCGCACGAGCGCAGCAGACGCGCCGCCGCCAGGTCCGGGATCGGCTCCGGCGGGGCGTCCGCCGCCAACCGGTTCGCCTCGGCGAGCACCTCCCGTAACGCGGCAGCGCAGATCCGCAACGCCCGATCCTGAGCGCCCGCAGCGGTGGGCGCCCACGCCGGAGGGCTGCGGTTCAGCTCGATGGCCGCCACCACGTCGTACGCCCGCTCGCGCCGCCCGTCCCGATCACCCCCAGCGGCGTGCGGGTCGGTCAACCGCTCGGCGGCGGCGTCGAGGAAGGCGGCGACGCCGTCCGCCGCGTCGGCCAGGCGCTGCCGGTACGAGACCGGCACCGGGTCGGGCCAGAGAAACACCTCGGCCGCGGCGAGCAGCACGACGGCGAGGGTCACCCCGCCGAGTCGCTCCGGCAGGGTGCCCGGCTGGTACGGCGGGAACGACGCCAGGATGTAGAAGAGCTGGAACGCGCTGGCCAACCCCACCAGGCGCGGGTTGCCGACCCCGGCGAACGCCACCACGAACCCGACGACCAGCATGCCACCGGCGGCCGCCCAGGTGCTCCACGCCAGCAGCGAGCCCGCCGCGATCAGCGCCCACACCACCGGCAGCGACAGCACGAGGATCCGCGCCCGTTGCGGCGCCGGACCAGGTAGCTGCGCGAACGACCCGGCGGCGATCGCGCCGAACAACCCGTACGTGGCGAGCGTCGAGCTGCCCGCGCCGTACCGGCAGCCGTAGAAGACGACTGACGCGACGAGCGTCAGCCGGGCCGCGCGTCGCAGGATGGCGTCGCCCGGGTCACGGCGGCGAAGCCGGCCAAGGAGGCTGGTTCCGAGCACTCCCGCTCCCCCGGTTCGTCGCAGCGCCCCTCCCCGGCCCACCATTCTCCACCGCACCCCGCTGTGGGCGGCGGGTTTGGCGACGAATCACCGCCGGGCGCCGCCGAGCAGGCCGAGCCGGAGGGCCCGGAACAGGGTGCCGGGGCGGCTCAGGGCTGCCGGGTGGTCGAGCATTGTGGTGACCCGCCCCAGCCGGGCGTTGAGCACCGGGTCGGTCAGCGACGCCCGGAAGAGCAGCTCCCCGAACCACTTGGTGACCTTGTAGCCGGGCGGGTACGGCCCGTCGACGTGCGGCAGCTCGATGTCGGCGGTGGTGGAGATCTGCCAGGCGGCGTCGACCACCACGCGGACCTGGTCGAAGTACCCGTGCGCGGGCTCGTCGTGCGGCTCCGGACCGGAGCGCAGGTACTTCGACAGGCAGGAGGCGTGCAGTGTCGCGGAGGTCATGCCCTGGCCGTACACCGGATTGAAGGACGCGACCGCGTCGCCGGCGGCGACCAACCCGGCGGGCAGACGCTCGAGCTTGTGGAAATCGCGGCGTCGGCTGTCGGCCTGGTGGTACGTGACCACCCCGCCGAGCATCTCCCCGCGTTCGGCGATGTCACCGAACATCTGCGGGTAGTGCTCCCGGCAACGGGCTGTGAAGTCGGCGACGTCGCGGCTGGGCCGGTCCCCGTCGTAACCGGCCACCAGCATGATCCAGCGGTCCCCCTCGACCGAGTTGATCCCACCGATCCGGGCGGTACGCCCCTTGCCCGCCATGGTGTGGAAGACCGCCACCCAGGCGTCGCTGACCAACTCGTCGCGCTTGAAGAGCGCCGTGGCGTAGTTCAGCTTGATCGGCATGCGGTGCAGCGGCGGGCGCGGCCACCCGTGCTCGGCCAGCCAGTCGCTCAACCGGCTGGACCGCCCCATCGCGTCGACCACCAGGTCCGCCGCTTCGACGACGGGCTCGGTGCCACCCTCGGGCACGTACCGGGCGCCATTGACCCGCCGCTCGTCGAAGAGCAGACCCTCCGCCCGGCCGTACACCATGCGAATGTTGTCGACGGCGAGGGTGCGTCGGCGGACCAGCGCCTCCAGGAACGGACGCGTGGTGATCAGCGCCGGCCCGGTGCCGGTCGCCGCGGGCGGCAGACCCAACATGCCGTTCACGAAGACCTTCGCCGTGCCCGGGTCGTGCGGTGGTGGAGGGGCACCGAGCGCGAGCGCCTCGTCGGCGATGCCGGGGAACCAGCGCTCCAACTGGACCTGACCGGCGGGCAGCAACGCGTGCACCTGGCTGCCCTGGGGCACACCCGGCCGTGGACCGGCGTCGACATCGGACGGATCCCGCTCGATGATCAGCACTTCCTCGGCGTGGTCGCTCAACACCCGGGCCGCCAGCAACCCGGCCATGCTGCCACCGAGCACCACCGCCCGTCGCATGACGACTCTGGTCTCGGCGGGTGGTTCGGCCGTCGCTATCTCGGCGAAGAGCCGGGACGGAGAGGGGGGCATGCGATCACTCCTCGAACGGTCGGGAACCTCGGCATTCACGACCGTAACCACCTCAGCCCCTGCCGTCAGCGCTCAGTTGGCCCGCCACGTCGAGTTCGCGCCCCGGGTGCGGTGGTCAGATCCGCCGCGGACCCCTGCTGTTCAGGGTCGCGCCGGGTCCGGCGACCAGCTATGCATATCGGATGAGTGCCTATGCCGGTGCGACCCAGCCTCCGCAAGCCCTGGCTCTCCCGGAGCCCGGGGCGGGCGGCCGGACCACACCGATCGCCTGGTGGGGCTTCCTGTGCCTGACGGTGGTCCTGTCCGCCTGCACGCCGGCAGGTGACCCGCGCCAGCGCGCAACGCCGCCGACCAACCGCGCAGCGCCGTCGACGGGCGCCAGCGTCGGTGGGCCACCGTGCACGCCGTCGGTCGACACGCTGCCAGCACCGCCAGCGGGCTACCGGTTGGTGGGCCAAGACGTGGCGGTGCCCGACGCCCCCGTGCTGTCGGCGGAGGCTTCCGGGGAGGCCGATCCGGCGGCACGGCTGTTCGCCAAGTGGGGGCTCGTCGTCCGCGCCGGCACGGTCGTCGACCTGCGGGTGGCGTCGGGCTGGCAGGACAAGGCCCGGCTCGGTTGGGGCGGCACCGGCACGCCCGCGGCGGCCGTCACCGTGCACGCCTGCGCGCCGGAGGGTGGGCAAACTCAGTGGATGGCCTTCGTCGGCGGCACCTGGGTCGCCCAGGCCGCCTGCGTACCGCTCATCGTGACGTCGAACGGCCAGAGCGACCGCGTCAACCTCGGCATCGGCGTCCGCTGCGACAAGACCACCACGCCGTAGCCCCCCCAGCACGGTTGATCAAGAGCTGTGCGTCATCCATCCCGGGGTGTCGTGACGCAAACCTCTTGATCAACGGGGAGCAGCGGTAGGGAACGACGCCGGACGGGATGGGCGTCGTTGCGGGCGGTCCGGGTGGACGGCTAGGTCTACTGTCTACACCGCCTACGTACCGACTGTTCGCCGGGAACGCTGCTCAGCCCCGCCAACGCCCTGGACGTTCTGTCGAGAGGTCAACGACATGCTGAAGGCCGAGGATCTTCCCCCGTTTCAGCGCGCCGTGTCCTACGAGTCGCAGCGCGGCCAACGCGTGTACTCCACCCTCATCGCGCTGCGGCTGTCCCTGCTCCTGGTGGCCGCGATCGCGGGAGTCGCCACGTGGAAGCTCGACAATTTCGCCCCGGGCCCGGCGCTCGCGGCGGGCGCCTTCGCCGCCACCTCGATCGTCGAGGTCTTCCTCCTCAGCAATCGCCCCAATGAACGGTGGTACGTCGGCAGAGCCCTCTCCGAATCCATCAAGTCGCTCACATGGCGATTCACCACCGCGGCTGATCCTTTTCCACGAGGAGTGCGAAGCGACTCGGACAGCGCCGAGGAATTCACCAACCGACTGTTGGGCCTTACCCGAGACATGTCGGCCGCCGGGTTGGCGGCCCCGGCGGTGGCCGGGCAGCAGATCACGGAGGGAATGCGCGCACTACGCGCCACCTCCCTTGAGGAACGCCGCGCCGCGTACCTGACCGGCCGTCTCGACGCCCAACGAGCCTGGTACGCCGATCGATCACTGTCGAACAGGGCGCGGGCGACCCGCTGGTCGGTCAGCATGCTCGTGATGGAGATAGTCGGGGTGACCCTGGCCGTGTCGAGGGCCGCCGGGCTGACCGACCTCGACCTGCTCGGAGTGGCCGCCGCGGCGGTCGCGGCCGGCGCGGCCTGGACGCAGACACGGCAGCACGGTGCGGTGGCCACCGCCTACGCCCTGGCAAGTCAGGAGCTCGCCGCCATCGGGTCCCTCGCCACCCGGATCAGCTCCGAAGCCGAACTGTCGCGGTTCGTGAACGACACGGAGACGGCGATCTCCAGGGAACACACGATGTGGCGAGCACGCCGACGCTGACGCCTGGACGCACCGACCACCGCCCACTGGTCTACTCGATTTGCAGGACGTCGCGGTGTCCGGGCGCCTTGGATGCCCCGATTTTCAGGAAGCCGTGTGGATCACGGCCGGAGGGGGCGCGGCGGCGCTGCGCTGCCGGACCGGGGTCGCTGCGACACTCGGCCGCCGCGACCCCGGTGCACACCGTGACTCAGGCCGGGGCTCCGGCTGGCGTGGCCTCCTTCTCGTCGGGGCGGGACGCCGCCTCGTCGTCGTCGTGCTCGTCGACCATGGTGGCCTCGTCGAACGGGTCGTTGCCGCTCAGCACCGCGGTCGCCCGCTCCCGGTCGAACTCACCGGTCCAGGTGCCCACCAGTACTGTCGCCACCGCATTGCCGGCGAAGTTGGTCAGCGCCCGAGCCTCCGACATGAACCTGTCGATGCCGACGATCAGCCCGACCCCGTCGACGAGGTCCGGCCGGTGCGACTGGAGGCCGCCGGCCAGCGTGGCCAGCCCGGCGCCGGTGACCCCGGCGGCACCCTTCGACGCGATGATCATGAACAGCAGCAGCGAGATCTGCTCGCCGATGGCCAACGGCTTGCCCAGCGCGTCGGCGATGAACAGCGACGCCATGGTCAGGTAGATCGCCGTACCGTCCAGGTTGAACGAGTAGCCGGTCGGCACCGTGATGCCGACGACCGGCTTGCTCACGCCGAAGTGCTCCATCTTGGCGATCAGCCGCGGCAGCGCCGACTCCGACGACGAGGTCGACAGGATCAGCAGGAACTCCCGGCCCAGGTAACGCAGCAACGAGAAGATCGAGATCCGGGCCACGAACCACAGCAGCGCGCCCAGGAACACCAGCACGAAGATCAGACAGGTGGCGTAGAAGCCCACCATGATCTGGGCGAGGCTCTTGAGGGCGTCCACGCCGGTCGCGCCGACCACGGCGGCCATCGCGCCGAACGCGCCGATCGGCGCCAGCCACATGATCATGGCGAGGACCTTGAAGACGACCCGCTGGATGACGGTGATGGCGCTGAGCACCGGCTCACCCCGCCGGCCCATGGCCTGCACGGCGAAGCCGACCAGCAGGGCGACCAGCAACGTCTGGAGCACCTTGCCCTCGGTGAGCGAGGAGAGCAGCGTCGTCGGGATGATTCCGAGCAGGAAGTCGGCAGTTCCGGCGGCCTCGTCGCCGGCGGCGGCCTTGCCGGAGCCGACGAGGTCCGGGCCGAGGTTCAGGCCCGAGCCGGGGTGGATGAGGTTGCCGACGACCAGGCCGATGGCGAGCGCGACTGTCGACATGGTCAGGAAGTAGCCGAGGGCCAGGCCGCCGACCTTGCCGACCTTCGCGGCCTGCCGGACCGAGCCGACGCCGAGCACGATGGTGCAGAAGATGACCGGGCTGATCATCATCTTGATCAGGTTGACGAAGCCGGTGCCGATCGGCTTGAGTTCCTTGCCGAAATCGGGGGCGACCAGGCCGACCACGATGCCGGCGGCCACGGCCACGATGACGGCCAGATACAGGTAACGGGTACGGTCCCGGCGGACCGCCGGTGCCGGGGTGGTGGCGGATGCGGTGGTGTCCATGTCGACAATGTGAAGCGCGTCTCACCCGTTGACAGCCTTGCGGTCATTCTGTTCACCGCGATGGCAGAAGCGGTGGCGCGGCGAGGGAGGTGGTGAAGGTGGCCCGACGCCAGTGGAGCATCGCGGGGCAACTCTTCGCCCTCCAGGCGATGGTGGTGACGCTGCTCGTGCTGGCCGGCGCGGCGGGCGCCGTCTGGCTGGCCCGCAGCGACTCCCGCCAGGCCGCGCAGGAGGAGGTGCTCGCGGTGGCGCAGACAGTGGCCGGATCCCCCGACGTCCGCGCGGCCCTCACGACCGCCGACCCCGCCAGGGTTCTCCAGCCGTACGCCGAATCGACCCGGCAGGCCACGGGCACCGACTTCGTGGTGGTGATGGCTCCCGACCGCACCCGTTTCTCGCACCCGACCCAGGACCGGATCGGCGAGCCGTTCGTCGGTGAGATCGGGCCCGCCCTGGCGGGCCGCGCGTTCACCACCACCAACGTCGGGACGCTGGGCGAGTCGGTGCGCGCTGTCGTTCCGGTGTACGACGAGCAGCGACGCCTCGTCGGTCTGGTCTCGGTGGGCATCACCACCCGCGAGATCGACAAGAAGCTGCTCGGCCAGTTGCCGGTGCTCTTCGGTGTGGTCGCGCCGGCTCTGGCGCTCGCCGCGACGGGCTCCTGGCTGCTCAGCCGCCGGCTCCGTCGCCAGACGCACGGTTTGGGGCCGGCCCAGATGACCCGGATGTACGAGTACTACGACGCCGTTCTGCACTCGGTGCGCGAAGGTCTCGTCGTGCTGACCACCGATCGTCGAGTGGCGCTGGTGAACGACGAGGGCCGCCGGCTGTTGGGGCTCGACGCGGACGCGCCGGTGATCGACCAGCCGGTGGCCGGGATCGACCTGCCGCCCGCGGCGGCCGAGTTGCTCGACTCCGGGCGCGACGCCCGCGACGAGCCGATCGTCGCCGGTGACCGGGTGCTCGTCGCCAACCAGCGGACCACCCGCTTCGAGGGCGCGGTGCTCGGCACCGTGCTGACCCTGCGCGACCAGACCGAGCTGCGCACCCTTGCCAGCGAGCTGGATTCGGTGCGCGCGTTGACCGAGGCGTTGCAGGCGCAGACCCACGAGTCGGCCAACCGGCTGCACACGGTGCTGACCCTTGTCGAGTTGGGCCGCGCCGACGAGGCCGTCCGGCTCGGCACCCGGGACCTGGCCCTCGCCCAACAGCTGACCGACCGGGTGGTCGGCGCGGTGACCGAGCCGGCGTTGGCCGCTCTGCTGCTCGGCAAGTCCGCACAGGCCGGCGAGCGCGGAGTGGATCTGGTCATCGAGCCGGACTGCCGCCTCGACGACAGTCCGCTGCCGACCGGTGACCTGCTCACAGTGGTCGGCAACCTGGTCGACAACGCCCTGGAGGCGGTGGCCGGTACGCCGACGCCACGCCGGGTGCGGGTCTTCGTCGGCGCGACCGACGACGAGCTGGTGGTCCGGGTGGCCGACAGCGGCCCCGGTCTGGCGCCGGAGCGGGTCGCCGACGCGTTCCGGCGCGGCTGGTCCACGAAGAGCACCGGCCGGGGCCTCGGCCTGGCGCTGGTCGGCCAGGTGGTACGCCGGCACGGCGGTAGCGCCGAGGTCGGTCGCTCCGACGACGGCGGCAGCCTGTTCACCGTCCGGCTGCGGGGCAGGATCGAGCGGTCATGACCGCCATCCGGGTGTTGGTCGTCGAGGACGAGCCGCTGCTGGCAGAGGCGCACAGCGCGTACACCGAACGGGTTCCCGGTTTCGTGGTGGTCGGGGTGGCGCACACCGCGCGGGCGGCGATGGCGGCCCTGCGCGCCAACGACGGCGGCGACGTGGACCTCGTACTCCTTGATTTTCGGCTGCCCGACCTGCACGGCCTGGACGTCTGCCGGGCGCTGCGCGCGGCCGGCAGCAACGTCGACGTGCTCGCCGTGACGTCCGCGCGGGACCTGGCGGTGGTGCGTACCGCGGTGTCTCTCGGGGTGACCCACTACCTGCTCAAGCCGTTCACGTTCGCCGCGTTCCGCGACAAGCTGGAGCGCTACGCCGACTACCGCGCCCAGGCGCTCGCCGACGGCGAGGTCGCCGCCCAGCACGAGGTGGACCAGATGTTCGCCACTCTGCGCGGCACCGCCGGGCACAGCCTGCCCAAGGGGCTCGACGCGCAGACCCTCGATCGGGTACGCGCCGCACTCACCGACGGCACCCGCGCAGAGGTCGGGCTGTCCGCGACCGAGGTGAGCGCGCTGACCGGCATCTCCCGGGTGACCGCCCGCCGCTACCTGGAGTATCTGGTCACCGTCGACCGGGCCGCCCGCACGCCCCGCTACGGCACCCCCGGCCGCCCCGAGGTCGAGTACCGCCCCCGCTGAGCGGGGCGTAACTCCGCCCCGACACCGGCCGCGAGGTGCCACGATCGGAGAGCTGACCGGAACGCGGTGGCGGGGCGGAGATCCGTTGTTAGACTCATCGGGCTGGGTTAGCGATACGACCAGGGAGACCAGACATGGCGGGTGACGACGACATCTCCGGGTGAGACCGGACATGTTCGGCCACCGGTTCGGCGCGCGTAGGCGCAGCCGCCGTGGCCATTTGTCGTTCCACCGGTTCCCGTTGTCGTCGGGCGGCTGAGGCACGCCCACCCCACCCTTTGAGGTCACTCGCATGTCTGATGCGTTCATTGTCTGCTCGAACCTGTCCTTCTCCTGGCCGGACGACACCCCGGTCTTCTCGGAGCTGTCCTTCACCGTCCCCGGCGGTCGCACCGGCCTGGTCGCGCCCAACGGCGCCGGCAAGAGCACCCTGCTGCGGCTGATCGCCGGGGAGCTGCCGCCCAGCGGCGGCAGCGTCACCGTCGACGGTGTGCTCGGCTACCTCCCGCAGACGCTGCCGCTGGTCGGTGACCTGAGCGTGGCGCAGGTGCTGGGGGTGGCCGAGCGGGTCGCGGCGCTGCACGCCATCGAGGCCGGCGACGCCAGCGAGGAGCACTTCGCCACCATCGGCGACGACTGGGACATCGAGGAGCGCACCCGCTCCGAGCTGGACCGGCTCGGCCTGGGTGAGCTGTCGCTCGACCGCCGGCTGCACACCCTCAGCGGCGGCCAGGTGGTCTCCCTCGGCCTGGCGGCGCAACTGCTGCGCCGCCCGGACGTGCTGCTGCTCGACGAGCCGACGAACAACCTGGACCTGGAGGCCCGACACAAGCTCTACGACGTCCTCACCGAGTGGTCCGGGTGCCTGCTGCTGGTCAGCCACGACCGGGAACTGCTCGACCGGATGGACCGCATCGCCGAGCTGGACCAGGGCGAGATCCGCTGGTACGGAGGCAACTTCACCGCGTACACCGAGGCCGTGCAGGCGGCGCGGGAGGTGGCCGAGAGCAACCTGCGCAACGCCGAGCAGGAGGTCAAGCGGGAGAAGCGGGAGATGCAGCAGGCCCGGGAGCGGGCCGACCGGCGGGCCAGCAACGCCTCCAAGAACCTGAAGAACGCCGGCCTGGCCCGGATCGTCGCCGGTGGGCTCAAGCGCAGCGCGCAGGAGTCGGCGGGCAAGGCGCAGGAGACACACGCCGGCCGGCTCGGTCAGGCCAAGGCCCGACTCGACGAGGCCGGCCGGGCGGTACGCGACGAGGACCGGATCGTCGTGGACCTGCCCGACACCACAGTCCCGGGCGGGCGCACGGTCTTCTCCGGCCAGGGGATGCGGGCCCACTTCGACGACCGGGAGCTGTTCGGCGGCGACGGCGCCGACCTGGTGATCCGGGGGCCGGAACGGATCGCGCTGACCGGGGCGAACGGCGTCGGCAAGTCGACCCTGCTGCGCCTTGTCAACGGCGACCTGCAACCGTCCGGCGGCGAGCTGAAGCGCGGCGAGGGACGGATCGCGTACCTGTCGCAGCGGCTGGACCTGCTGGACCTCGACCGCACGGTGGCGGAGAACTTCGCCGCGTACGCGCCGAGCCTGCCGGACGCCAAGCGGATGAACCTGCTCGCCCGGTTCCTGTTCCGGGGCGCCCGGGTGAACCTGCCGGTCGGGGTGCTCTCCGGCGGTGAACGGCTGCGGGCCACCCTCGCCTGTGTGCTCTGCGCCGAACCGGCGCCGCAACTGCTGCTGCTCGACGAGCCGACGAACAACCTGGACCTGGTCAGCGTGGGTCAGTTGGAGAGCGCGCTGTCGGCGTACCAGGGGGCGTTCGTGGTGGTCAGCCACGACGAACGGTTCCTCGCCGAGATCGGCGTGCAGCGTTGGTTGCGGTTGGCCGACGGTCAACTGCGCGAGATCAGCGCGCCCGAGCGGGACTGAGCCCTGCGGTCCGGCCGGCGGACGCCGGCCGGACCGAGGCCGGCTCAGCTCACGTTGGCCGGGCCGAGAACGCTCTTCAGGTCACCCATCAGCGCGGTCGTCGCCGCCACCCGGAACGGACCCAGCCGCAGGGTGGTGGTGCGCCCGCCGTTCTGGAGTTTGACGTGCACCTCGGTGTCGCCGGGGTGCAGCACCAGGGTTTCCTTGAGTTTCTCCACCAGCGGCGGTGTGCAGCGGTGCACCGGGATGGTGAGGGTGACCGGCTTGTTGGTGGCGCTGGTGCTGACGTCCGGCATGGACATGTCCATCGCCATGATCCGTGGGGTGTCGTCGCGGCGGTCCACCCGACCCTTGACCACGACGATGGCGTCCTCGGCGATGTACTGCCCGATCACCTCGTAGGTGTTGGGGAAGAACAGCGCCTCCACCCCACCGGCCAGGTCCTCCAGGGTGGCCGACGCCCAGGCCCGGCCCTGCTTGGTGACCCGGCGCTGCACCCCGGAGAGGATGCCGGCGAGGGTGACGACCGCCCCGTCGGGCACCCCGCCCTCCTCGGCCAGGGACGCGATGGTGGTGTCGGCTGCCGCGTTGAGGATGTGCTCCAGACCGAACAGCGGGTGGTCGGAGACGTACAGGCCGAGCATCTCCCGCTCGAAGGCCAGCTTGTCGCGCTTGTCCCACTCGCTGTCGCCGATGGTCGGCATCACGGTGGTGCTGCCGGTGTCGGCGTCACCGAAGCCGGCGCCGAACAGGTCGTACTGGCCGACGGCCTCCTTGCGCTTGACGTCGGCGTACGCGTCGATCGCGTCGGCGTGCACCGCGAGCAGGCCCTTGCGGGGGTGGTCGAGAGAGTCGAACGCCCCCGCCTTGATCAGCGATTCGATTGTCTTCTTGTTGCAGACCACGGCGTCCACCTTGGACAGGAAGTCGTAGAAGTCGCCGTAGTCGCCCTTGTCGTCCCGGCAGCGCATGATCGAGGCGACCACGTTCGCCCCGACGTTGCGGACGGCGGCGAGGCCGAAGCGGATGTCCTTGCCGACCGGGGTGAACGGCCCGGCCGAGGTGTTCACGTCCGGCGGCAGCACCTGGATGCGCATCCGGCGACACTCGGCCAGGTAGAGCGCCATCTTGTCCTTGTCGTCACCGACGCTGGTCAGCAACCCGGCCATGTACTCGGCCGGGTAGTGCGCCTTCAGGTACGCCGTCCAGTAGGAGACCAGGCCGTACGCGGCGGAGTGCGCCTTGTTGAAGGCGTACCCGGCGAACGGCACCAGGACATCCCACACCGCCTGGATCGCCTCGTCGGAGTAGCCGCGCTCGCGGCAGCCGTCCCGGAACGGGATGAACTCCTTGTCGAGGATCTCCTTCTTCTTCTTGCCCATGGCCCGGCGCAGCAGGTCCGCCTGACCGAGGGTGTAGCCGGCGAGGATCTGCGCGGCCCGCTGCACCTGCTCCTGGTAGACGATCAGGCCGTGGGTGGGCGCGAGGATCTCCCGCAGCGGCTCCTCCAGCTCCGGGTGGATCGGCGTGATCTCCTGGAGGCCGTTCTTTCGCAGCGCGTAGTTGGTGTGCGAGTCGACGCCCATCGGGCCGGGTCGATACAGGGCCAGGACGGCGGAGATGTCCTCGAAGTTGTCCGGCTTCATCAGCCGCAGCAGTGACCGCATCGGCCCACCGTCGAGCTGGAACACGCCCAGGGTGTCACCGCGGGCCAGCAGCTCGTACGCGGCCTTGTCGTCCAGCGGCAGGCCCAGCAGGTCGAGCTTCCGGCCGTGGTTCAGCTCGATGTTCTTGACCGCGTCGTCGATGATCGTCAGGTTGCGCAGGCCGAGGAAGTCCATCTTCAGCAGCCCGAGCGACTCGCAGGTCGGGTAGTCGAACTGCGTGATGATCGCCCCGTCGGCGTCGCGGCGCGTCAACGGGATGTGATCGATGATCGGCTCGGCGGACATGATGACGCCGGCAGCGTGCACACCGGTCTGCCGGATCAGCCCCTCGATGCCCTTGGCCGTGTCGATCACCTTGCGGACGTCCGGGTCGGAGTCGTACAGGCCGCGGATCTCGCCCGCCTCGGCGTAGCGGGGGTGCTTGTTGTCGAAGATGCCGGTGAGCGGGATGTCCTTGCCCATCACCGCCGGCGGCATCGCCTTGGTGATCCGGTCGCCGACCGCGTACGGGAAGCCGAGGACCCGGGCCGAGTCCTTGATCGCGGCCTTCGCCTTGATCGTGCCGAATGTGGCGATCTGGGCGACCTTGTCCTCGCCCCACTTGTCGGTGACGTACTTGATCACCTCGCCGCGCCGACGCTCGTCGAAGTCGATGTCGACATCCGGCATCGAGACCCGCTCCGGGTTGAGGAACCGCTCGAAGATCAGGCCGTGCAGGATCGGGTCCAGGTCGGTGATGCCCAGCGCGTACGCGACGAGCGACCCGGCGGCCGAGCCACGGCCCGGACCCACGGCGATGCCCTGGTTCTTCGCCCACTGGATGAAGTCGGCGACCACGAGGAAGTAGGACGGGAAGCCCATCTGGTTGATGACGCCCAGCTCGTACTCGGCCTGGACGACGTGCCCCTCCGGGATGCCGCCCGGATAGCGGCGGGCCAGGCCGGCGAAGGTCTCCTTGCGGAACCAGGACTCCTCGGTCTCCCCCTCGGGCACCGGGAAGCGCGGCATCAGGTTGTGGAACTCGAACATGCCCTTCGGGTCGACCTTCTCGGCCACCAGCAGGGTGTTGCGGCAGCCCTCCTGCCACAGCTCGGACGAGTCCACAGCGCGCATCTGGTCGGCGCTCTTGATGAAGTAGCCGCCACCCTCGAACCGGAACCGGTTGGGGTCGTCGATGTTGCTGCCGGTCTGCACACAGAGCAGCACGTCGTGGGCGGTGGCCTGCGCCTCGTGGGTGTAGTGGGAGTCGTTGGTGACCACCGGCGGGATGTCCAGCTTGCGGGCGATCTCGGTGAGCCCCTCACGGACCCGGCTCTCGATGGAGAGGCCGTGATCCATGATCTCCAGGAAGTAGTTGTCCTTGCCGAAGATGTCCTGGTAGCTGGCGGCGACCTTGAGGGCCTCGTCGAACTGGCCCAGCCGCAGCCGGGTCTGCACAGCGCCGGACGGACAGCCGGTGGTGGCCATGATCCCCTCGGCGTGCTCGGCGATCAGCTCCATGTCCATCCGGGGCCACTTGACGTAGTGCCCCTCCATGGAGGCGCGCGAGTTGAGGGTGAACAGGTTCTTCAGGCCCTGCGCGTTCTTCGCCCACATGGTCTTGTGGGTGATCGCGCCGTTACCGGAGATGTCGTCGCTCTTCTGCTCCGGGCGACCCCACTTCACCCGGGCCTTGTGATAGCGCGACTCCGGCGCCACGTACGCCTCGACGCCCAGGATCGGGGTGATCCCGGCGGCCATCGCCTGGTTGTAGAAGTCGTTCGCGCCGTGCATGTTGCCGTGGTCGGTGATCGCCACCGCGGACATGCCCAGCCGCTTGGCCTCGGCGAACAGGTCCTTCAGTCGGGCCGCTCCGTCGAGCATCGAGTACTCGGTGTGCACGTGCAGATGCGCGAACGAATCAGCCATGCGTGGCGCCCCCCGGCGGTGTGGATCTTGTTGGTCGGAGCCGACCGGGACCTACCCTACCGAGGTGATCTCGGCGGCTCCACCGTCCGCGCCGAGGGTGGCCCTCGTCTCCTGATCCTCCCCGCGTGCGCCTAGTCTCGGAGCATGGCGAGGTACTACGACGTACACCCGGAGAACCCACAGCCCCGGGTCATCGGGCAGGTCGCCGACCTGATCCGCGGCGGTGGGCTGGTCGCCTACCCGACAGACTCCTGCTACGCGCTAGGCACCCAACTGGGCAACCAGGACGGGCTGGACCGGATCCGGCAGATCCGGCATCTCGACGATCGGCACCACTTCACGCTGGTCTGCCACGACTTCGCCCAGCTCGGCCAGTTCGTGCAGATCAGCAACTCGGTCTTCCGCCTGGTGAAGGCGTCCACCCCGGGCAGCTACACGTTCATCCTGCCGGCCACCAAGGAGGTGCCCCGCCGGATGCTGCACCCGAAGAAGCGGACCGTCGGCGTGCGGGTGCCCCGGCACACAGTCACGCAGGCGCTGCTGGCCGAGCTGGCCGAGCCACTGGTGTCCAGCACGCTGGTCCTGCCCGGCGACGAGGAGCCGATGACCCAGGGCTGGGAGATCAAGGAACGGCTCGACCACCAACTCGACGCGGTGCTCGACGCCGGCGACTGCGGCAAGGAGCCGACGACAGTGATCGACCTGTCCGGGCCCGAGCCGGAGATCCTGCGCCGGGGCGCCGGGGACGTCTCCCGCTTCGATTGACGCCCTCTCCACCCTGAAGGGCGGAGATTCCGGTCTGCTGCACCCCCGAAGGGGCACGCTCCCGGCGGGTTACCGCTTCGCTGCGCGGTGCCGGCACGGGTGCCGGTCTTACCTGCGCTCCACGGTCGCTGAGGTCCGCCCGTCCGGCGGCCCTGATGTTTCTGGCGGCGTTCACGTCTCGGTCGTGCAGGCTGCCGCATGGGCAGCCCCACGTCCGGACGTTGAGCGCCATCTTGTCGTTGATCCGGCCGCAGTCCGAGCACATACGGGTCGACGGGAAGAACCGATCTACCCGGCTGAAGGGCAGTGCACTAGCTCGCATTTCGGTAGCGCGCCGGTTTCGGGTCGGGTGCCGGACGGTACGGGGCCGCCGCCGCGGCACCTGTCATACGCTCAGGGATCGGCACCGGCGAGCATTGGACACCCGGCATGCCCGACGCGGACGACATCGACGCCCTGGCCCGGTCCGCCGCGCACGGCGACCCGGCCGCGCTCAACGCCCTGCTGGTCGCGGTGCGCCCAGAGGTGTTGCGGCTGTGCGCCCGGTTTCTGCCCAACCGGGAGGACGCCGAGGAGGCCTGCCAGGACACGTTGTTGGCGCTGGCCGGCGGCATCACCCGGTTCGAGGGGCGCTCCTCGTTCCGCACCTGGCTGCACCGGCTGACCGTCAACCGGGCCCGCTCCACGTACCGCACGCTGCGCCGCCGCTGCCGACTGGAGGCCGAGGGCGTGCCGCTGCCCGACCAGGCCGACCCCCGACGGACCAGCGTGGTCGCGGGCACCCGCCTCGACCTGCTCGACGCCTTCGACTCGGTGCATCCCGATCTCGCCGAGGTGGTCGCCCTTCGCGATGTCCTGGGGCTGAGCTACCCCGAGATCGCCGCCCTGCTCGACGTGCCGCTGGGCACTGTGAAGTCCCGGTTGCACCTGGCCCGGCGCCAGGTCCGGCAGCGGCTCGGCGCGGAATGAACCGCAGGTCGTTCCGCCGGGTCGTCGTCCTCGCGGCCACCGTGGGGGTCGCCGCCTGCGGCGCCGACGCCGTCTCGCCCCTGCCCGTCCAACCGGCCGGCCCGACCCTCTCGACCCCGACCCTCTCGCCGCCGTCCCCCTCCGCGGTTCTCCCGATCCCCGCGCCCACCGGGTCGCCATCCCGACCACCGCCGGCCAGCGCGCGCCCGGCACCGCCCGCACCCACCAGAACACTGGGTACGCCCCGAACGACTCCCCCGCCGACCGACGCGACGCCGGCCTGTCAGGGCGCTGTCCGCTACGACCTGCCGCTCGCCGAGACCGAGATCGAGCTGCTGAAATCGCTCTGCTTCGCCACCGGTGCGGTGCTGCGCATCCAGGGCATCGGGCCGGGGCTCGTCACCGTCGACCGCCCGGAATTGGTCTCCCAGCAGTACGAGGCGGGCGTGGTGGACATCCGCTTCGTCCGCGCCGGCACCGTCGCCGTCACGATCCCCAAGGACGGCCGGGAGCACACCATCACAGTGGTGGTCCGCTAGCCGGGATCGACGCCGGGCGCGGAGGAACTCGGCGGCGGCGACCCCCAGCAGCACCAGACCGGCGGCGACGCCAGCCGGGCCGGGTGGGACCCAGGTACCGCTGAAGATCAACCCGTGGTCACCGAACGCCGTGAGCAGCGCGGCGGCCATCAGCATCAGGCCGAACATGGTGCCCAGGATCAGCAGTGGGACCGGCTGCCTCCGAGGGCTGTAGCTGTCCGTGATCAACGTGGTGGTCACCCACACCGCGAACAGTGTCGACAACAGGAGCAGCGCCTGGGTGATGCCGATCCAGCTCTCGTCGCGGCCATCTACCTTGTGGTCATCGCCAGACCACAGGTGGAGTACACGTATTCGATTCCTGCGCCATTCCCTGATCATGAGGGTGACTTGGTGCTGCGAGGCCCGGCCCAGGTTGGGGCCCTGGTGCCAGTGGAGATCCCGACTGGCTTTGACGGGACGAGATGGGCTCCACGGGAACGGCCACAACTGGCCCCCACCACGGGCTGACTGTCACTCCTCCCGGTTTGCGAACGTAGTCGGCGCTGGTGCTTATCGATCGGCAATGGCACCGACCCGCGCGTTGTCTGCAACAAATGAGGGTGGTCGTTATTGAGGTGTCATACCTGTCGGCGGCATGTAGGGTCATCGATTAGGTGATCCGTCAACGTCGGTAATCCACCGAGGGGGCAAGTACCAATGATTGGCGACGGCGGAGTCCGGCCGCGGGTCCTCGTCACTGGGGCGACCGAGGTCGTCGGCCGGGTTGCCATTGATTGCCTTCTCGACGCTGGTGTCCGAACGCGGGCGCTCGTGCCGCCGACGAAAGCGGCTGGGGTGCCTGACGCGGTCGACGTGGCGTTCGGCGATCTCACTGCCCCCGAGTCGCTCGACGCGGCTCTGGTCGAAATCGACGCGATGCTGCTTGTGCCTGCCGGCGCACCAAATCGCGAAGTTCTCGAGCGAATCAGGACCGCCGGACTTCGGCGGATCATCGTGCTGTCCTCAGCCTCCGCACCGTGGGAACGGGCCCAGCCCCGCGCTAGTCGCCACTTCCTCGCATGGGAGCAGGCGGTGGAGGCAACAGGACTGGGTTGGACGCACATTCGACCGGCGGGGCTCATGGCCGCCTCGTGGCAGTGGGCTGAGGACATTCGTAGTGACAGCGTGGTGCGAGAGGGTTTCCCCACCGCTCGGTATCCGTACGTGCACGAGTGGGACGTGGCCGCGGTCGCGGTCGCCGCCCTCCTTGATCAACGCCACGATGGCGCCCGGTACCTGACCACCGGCCCGGCTGCGATCAGCGCGGCCGACCGGGTTCGTGATCTGGCGGAGGCGATCGGTCGACCGCTGCGGCTTGAACAACTCAGTGAGGATCAGGCCATCGCACGGTGGAGGGCCTTGGGTTACGACGAGGACTCCATAGAGATTCAACTCATCGTGTCGCGCGATCAGGTCGACAAGCCTCCTCGCCCCAAACGCACTGTGGAGAAGGTGCTCGGTCGGCCCGCCTTGCCGTTTTCGCAATGGGCCATCGACCACGCCGAGGACTTTCAGTAGCGACCTCAACCCAGCGACACGCGCAGTCTCGTCCGGCGATTCATGGCGCACGTGAGCAGGCGCTCATCGGCAGATCCGCGCACTGCCATGCGCCAACACCAGTAGCCTTGGCTCTCACGCACCCTTACTTGACTCTCGGCGAAGCCGGCCCGTGGTGGGGCCAGTTATGGCCGTCTCGTGGAGCCCACGGCAGCGAGCAGAAGCTGGTCGCCCGGTCGCCCGCATCGTGTACAGATGATCTGCTCGACCTTGGGCAGGGCACGGCTGGCAGCATCGCCCAATCCCATCCGGATGTGGTCGGCGGTGCCGGTAGCGCAACCGTCGGCGGCGGCCTTGCGGACGGTCTGGTTCACCACCTGCGGTTCGATCAGGTCGTTCGGGGTGCATCCAAGGATGTCGCACAACGCGACGAAGGTGTCCATCGACAGTCTCTGCGGCGGCTGGGTCACCGCCGGGCCGGTTCGCCGCACCTACCGCAGGCGCACTCCGGCGAGCAGGGTGTCCACGAAGTCGGGTCCGCTGTCAGCGGGCGGGGCGATCTGCACGTACACCAGGGCGGGTCGGCCGGGGTGCAGGGCTGCCGACTCGATGATCTGCGGACGACCCCTGTCGCAGCGGTACGCCACCACTGTCCACTCGACGCCCGCCTGCCAGGTGATTCGGGGCGGCGCGGACGTGCAGTCGCCGTGGGTGCGCTCGGCCAGGAACCCGGCCGGCGTGGTGCGTGCCGCCGTGCTGGCGGAGAGGCCCACGAACGCGCCGGGCAGGCGGGGGTCGGCGGCCCAGCGGCGGGGTTGCGGCGACATCACCAGCGCCGGTTCGGGATCACCGTCGGCACCGTACTGACCGGCCCAGGTGGCACCCGTGGCGGACCAGCCGGGCGGCAACGCCACTGTCAACGGCCCGGCCGTGTACGTGCCGATGACTGGCCGAGCAGACCCGACGCCACCTGCCTCGGCGCCCACCGCACCCACCGCGGCGACGGCCACCACGGCGGCCCCGGCCAGCCGCAACCGGCGGCGCGCCCTCACCCGGGGTGACGGCTGTCGCCGCACGGGACCGGCCGCCGCAGCCGGGGCGCTCGCGCGGACCAACGCGGCGTGCACCGTCGCGGCGTCGGGGTAACGGTCGGCCGGGCGGTGGGCGGTGGCCCGGGCGAGCACCGCCGCGACCGCCGGAGGCACGCCGTCCCGGAGTCGGATCTCCGGGGCCCGCCGAGGCGGCTCGGGCCGGGTCGGGTTCGCGCTCGACGGGTCGGCGGCCAGCAACCGGAGGCCGAGCCGGCCGAGCCCGTACACGTCGGCGCGGGTGTCGACCACCGCGCCGGGATCGTCCTGCTCGGGGGCCATGTAGCCCGGGGTGCCGGCCCGAGCGGTCAGCCCGGAGGCGGCGGCGAGCGCCTTGGCGAGGCCGAGGTCGGCGATCAGCACCTGTTCCGCGCCGCCGTGGCCGGCGGTGCGGAAAAGGATGTTGCCCGGGGTGAGGTCACGGTGCACGACGCCGTGGCCGTGCAGCACGGCGACCCCGGCGCAGACTTCGCCGAGCAGCCACAACGCGGTCGGCGCGGGGATCTCGCCAGTGGCCAAGCGGTCCCGCAGGCTGCCCCCGTCCGCCCAGGCCAGGACCGCGTACGGGCGGCCGTCGGGCAGCTCACCGACGGCGTGCACCCGGACCAGCCGCTCGTGCTCCAACCGGCGCAGCAACCGGGCCTCGTCGAGGAAGCGTTCCCGCACCCGCAGGTCGTGGCTCCAGTTCTCGGCCAGCACCTTGATCGCCACGTGCGCGTCCAGCGCCCGGTCGTAGCCCAGCCAGACCATCGCGAACGAACCGACGCCGAGCAGTCGCTCGACGGCGTAGGGCCCGATCAGCAGTGGAGCCGTCACCGTCTCACCCCCGGCCAGCACGGTCGGTCGGCGTTCCTCTGCACAGTAGACCCGGCCGGTCGGAATCCCGACGAACCGTTGGCCCTGGCGCGGTGACTAACAGGGCAGGAGACCCATCACCGAAGGAGCCACAATGAACCGTCCCGCGATCCTCCTCACCACCGCCGCGTTGGCGCTCGGCACGCTCGTCCCGGCGACCGTCGCCGGCCCCGCGGCGGCAGCACCCCTGCCCGGCGGCACCGCGCCCGCCTCGGCCCGTGGTCCGCTCGTCGCCGCCGCCGGGCACACCCACCCGCAGGTGCTCGGCGTTGGTGGCGTCGGTGTGTACCGCATCGGTGCCAGCCTGGCGTCGCTCACCACGAACGGACACATCGACTGGACCGTGCCGACCTGCGGCGGGGTGGTGCACGCCGGCGCGACCGGTTCCTGGGCGGGCGTGATCCTGCTGGCCTTCCGCGACGGGCGACTGGTGGAGGTCGGTACGGCCACCGCGCCGCCGCGGTCCCCCGCCGGTGCCACTGTCGGCATGTCCTTCGACGAGCTGGAGGCGATCTACGGCTGGCGGGGGTCGCTGATCCGCAACGACGCGGGGGACGCCGAGGCGTACCTGGTCCGGGCGGGCTCGCGGGTGGAGCTGTTCACCGGGCACCCGATCCGGCCGGGGGTCGGCTACTTCCAGGTCGGCCCGGCCAGCTTCGTCGAGCGCAACTTCCGGCAGGGCGTGTCCTGCTGACTTTTCCCAGGTACGGGGCGTCCGGTGTCGACCGGGCGCCCCGTACGTCGTATCGGCCCGAAGGGGAGGCTGGGCGGACACGATGATGTCGGGCTAGACAACAGTGTGTGCCACACAGTATGGTGTGACACATGGTTAGCGAGGACGTTCTACGGACGCACCTACAGGAGTTGCGTCGAGGCACCGTCGTGGTGGCCAGCCTGGTCGCGCTACGCCGACCGGACTACGGCTACGCACTGCTGCAACGGCTCAGCGACCACGGCTTCCCGGTCGACGCCAACACCCTCTACCCGCTGCTGCGCCGCCTGGAGGACCAGGGGCTGCTGACCAGCGAGTGGAACACCGAAGAGAGCCGACCGCGCAAGTTCTACCGGACCAGCGACGAGGGCGAGTCGATGCTGAACCGGCTCCTCGACGACCTCGCCGCCGTACAGACCTCCATCACCGGGCTGATCCAAGGAGTGGACCGATGAACACCCTGACCGACCGCTACCTCGCCGCCACCCTGCGATCGGTGCCCACCCAGCGCCGCGACGAGATCGCCAACGAGCTGCGGGCCTCCATCGACGACATGATCGAGGGCCGGACCGATGGAGGGCAGGACGCGACCACCGCCGAGCGGGAGGTGCTCACCGAGCTGGGCAACCCGGACGTGCTGGCCGCCCGGTACGCCGACCGCCGGTTGCAGCTCATCGGCCCGACCTACTACCTGCTCTGGCTGCGCCTGCTGAAGCTGCTACTCAGCTTCATCCCGGCGCTCGTCGGCACGATCGTCACAGTGGTCGAGGCGGCCGAAGGAAAGGGTTTCGGGGCCATCGGGCCAGGCATCGTCGCGGCCATGCAGGTGGCCGTGCAGATCACCTTCTGGCTCACAGTGACCTTCGCCATCATCGAGCGCACCCAGACGGCCGTGGACGTGCCGGAGTGGACGGTGGACCAGCTGCCCGACGCACCGGTGCGACGAGGCATCCCCCTCGCCGACACCATCGCATCGGTGATCATGCTGGTGCTGACCATCGCGTACCTGCCGTTCCAGCACTACCACTCCTGGGTGCGTGGCACCGACGGCGAGAACATCCCGATCCTCGACCCGGCGCTCTGGTCGTTCTGGCTCCCGGCGCTGATCGTGGTGCTGGCGCTCAGCGTGATCTTCGAAGTCGTCAAGTACCGGATCGACCGCTGGACCTGGGCCCTGTTCGGCATGAAGGCGCTGCTCAACCTGGCCTTCTCGGTGCCGCTGGCGTGGCTGGCGCTCTCCGACCGACTGCTCAACCCGGCCCTCGGCGAGCGGCTCAGCTGGCTGGCGGAGGCAGACAACCGGAACTCCCTCGGCCTGGCCATCGCTGTGGGCGCCGCCGCGATCGTCGTCTGGGACCTGGTCGACACCGCTCGGAAGACCCGCCAGCAGACGACCGCGTGAGCGCACCAGAGTAGGCGGCCCGGCGCGTACCCCGCGCCGGGCCGCCGCCCGTCGGCGTGGCCGTGGCGGCGTGCCCGGTCGACGGGCCTGGTGGGCGGCGTGGCATCGTTCCCGGATGACAGTGGCAGCGCGAGACGAGTGGCGCCGGCCGGGTCCGACAGCGGAACAGCGCCGGTTCGACCTGTGGATCGGGCTGGCGGTGACCGTGCTGGCGGTGGTCAGCCTCACCCTGGCCCGCAGCGCCGGGGCATTCCTGCTGGGCCCACCACCATCCGGGCCGGAGCAGTTGTTCTGGACCGTCGCGGTGACCCTCCCGCTGATCTGGCGGCGACGCTGGCCGCTGGCGACCCTGCTGATCGTCTCGGTGGTGTTCATCTGCGCCCAGGCACGATCGGCACCGGAGACCCAGTTCTCCGCCTGGGCGCTGTTCTGCGTCATCTACACCGCCGGCGCCTGGGGGCAGGACCATCGGCTGGCCCGCCGGCTGCGGAGCGGCGTGATCGCCACCATGTTCGCCTGGCTGGGTGTCTACTACGCCGTGACCATCGACCACATCCCCCCGGATGCCTTCGATGACGCGGTCGGACCGGTGCCACCAGTCCTCGCGGCAATGGTCACCGGTGTGCTGGTCAACGTGCTGACTCTCGGGTTCGCCTACTTCTTTGGTGAGACCGCCTGGGTGGCCGCGCGCCGTGAACACGAGCTGCGCGCCCAGGCCGAGGACCTGCGTCGGTCGCAGGCCGAGGGGCGGGAACGGGCGGTGCTCGGCGAACGGGTCCGGATCGCCCGGGAGCTGCACGACGTGGTCGCCCATCACGTGTCGGTGATGGGCGTGCAGGCGTCCGCCTGCCGCCGCGTGTTCGACCGCGACCCGGGCAAGGCCCGCGCGGCGCTCACCGCCATCGAGCAGAGCGCCCGCACCGCCGTCGACGAGCTGCGTCGGATGCTCGGCGTGCTGCGGACCTCCGCCGGCACCGACGCCGCGCCGCCGGCGGTTGGCGGCGTCGAACGGATCGACGAGCTGGTCGAGCGGGCTCGGGCCGCCGGGCTGACGGCCACCCTCGGGGTGTACGGCGACCCGGTCGCGTTGCCCGAATCGGTCTCCCAGACCGCCTACCGGGTGACGCAGGAGGCGGTGACCAACACCCTGAAGCACGCCGAGGCGGGCCTGCTCGACGTGCGGGTCCGTTACCTGGCCCGGGAGGTGGAGGTCGACGTGACCGACGACGGGCGGGGCGGTGGCCGGGCCGACACCGTCGGGTTGGGGCTGATCGGCATGCGTGAACGGGTCACCGCCCACGACGGCGACCTGGAGGCCGGGCCGCGGCCCGGCGGCGGCTGGCGGGTACGCGCTCGCTTCCCCCTGGCGGCGTCGGCGGACCTGCCGGTGGGCCCACAGCGGGAGCCGAGCGACAGGCAGCAGGCGGCAGCCGGCGCGGAGCCGTCGGCATGAGCGCGGCGGCCCAGCGGGCGCCCGACGCCGGACCGACTGTGCGGGTGCTGCTCGCCGATGACCAGCACCTCGTCCGTACCGGCTTCCGGGTCATCCTGGAGGTGGAGGACGACATCGAGGTGGTCGGTGAGGCCGCCGACGGCGAACGGGCGGTCACCATGACCCGAGCCACCCGCCCCGACGTCGTACTCATGGATGTGGAGATGCCCGGGATGGACGGCCTGGAGGCCACCCGGCAGATCGTCGCCGACGGCGCCGGGGCGCCCGCGGTGCTGATCCTCACCACCTTCGACCGCGACGACTACCTGTTCGCCGCGCTGCGGGCCGGGGCCAGCGGCTTCCTGCTCAAGAACGGCACGCCGGAGGAGCTGATCGAAGCGATCCGGGTGCTGGCCAGGGGCGACGGTCTGCTCGCCCCGGAGATCACCCGCCGGGTGATCTCCACCTTCGCCCGGCCCGGCGACCCGGCGGGCACCGCCCACCGGGGCCCGGACGCCGATGCCGCGCTGGCCGAGCTGACCCCGCGCGAACGGGAGGTGCTGATGCTGCTCGCCGCCGGGTCGAGCAACGCGGAGATCGCCACTGCCATCCACCTGGGCGAGGCGACGGTGAAGACGCACGTGAGTCGGGTACTGGCCAAGCTGGGCCTGCGCGACCGGGTGCAGGCCGTGGTGTTCGCGTACGAGAACGGGGTGGTCCGCCCCGGCGGGTGACGGTGTCCGCCGCGAGGTGGACCCGCCCGCTCACCCGCCGGGCGGACGGCGCGGCGGCGTCATCGATCTAGCGTGGGTGCGTGACCAGAACGCTTCGCCTCGACGGCGTCGACCGCAGCTTCGGCGACCGTCAGGTGCTCAGGAACGTGTCCTTCGAGGTGTCCGCCGGCCGGATGACCGGTTTCGTGGGCGCCAACGGCGCCGGCAAGACCACCACCATGCGGATCATCCTGGGCGTGCTCGCCCCCGACGCCGGCGAGGTGAGCTGGGGCGGCGCCACGCTGACCCGGCAGGACCGCCGGCGCTTCGGCTACATGCCGGAGGAACGGGGCCTCTACCCCAAGATGACCACCCGCGAGCAGGTGGCCTACCTGGGCCGGCTGCACGGGCTGGACGCCGCCGCGGCACGACGTTCCACAGACGCGCTGCTGGACCGGGTCGGGCTCGGCGAGCGCGGCGACGACCTGCTGGAGACGCTGTCGCTGGGCAACCAGCAGCGCGCACAGATCGCCGCCGCGCTCGTGCACGACCCCGAGGTGCTGGTGCTCGACGAGCCGTTCTCCGGCCTCGACCCGCTGGCAGTGGAGACCGTCGTGGCCGTGCTGCGGGAACGGGCCTCGGCCGGCGCGCCGGTGCTCTTCTCCAGTCACCAACTCGACGTCGTGGAGCGACTCTGCGACGACCTGGTGATCATCGGGGACGGGGTGATCCGGGCCGCCGGCAGCCGGCAGCAGCTGCGCGACTCGTACACGGTGCCCCGCTTCGAGTTGGTCGTGGAGCACGACGCCGGCTGGGTACGCGACCACCCCGGGCTGACAGTGGTCGAGTTGGACGGCGCGCGGGTGGTCTTCGACCTGGCGGCCGGCACCGACGAACAGCCCGTGCTGCGGGCTGCCCTCGCGCGCGGCCCGGTCCGCGCCTTCCGCCCGGTCAGCCCCTCGCTCACCGAGATCTTCCGAGAGGTCACCCAGTGAACGTCACCCAGGCCACCCGGCTGGTCGCCGAACGCGAGATCCGGGTCAAGCTGCGCGACCGTACCTTCCTGTTCGGCACGCTGTTCTTCCTGTTGATCGCCGCGGCCGGCACCATCCTGCCGCCGTTGTTCTCCGGCGGGCCGTCCACAGTGGCAGTGACCGAGAGCTTGGCCGCTCCGCTGCGTGCCGCCGGGCTGGAAGTCCGGGTCGTTTCCGACGACCGGGCCGCCGAGCAGGCCGTCCGCGACGACGACGTGGACGCTGCGGTGGTTACCGGACCGGCCGTCCTGGCCATCGACGACGCCCCCGACGACGTGGTGAAGGCCCTGAGCACCCAGCCGACCGTCCGCCTGCTCGACCCGGACGCTGTCGATCCGGTGGTGGCGTTCCTGGTGCCGTTCGTCTTCGCGTTCGTCTTCTTCATCACCTCGCAGACGTTCGGTGTGCAGATCGCGCAGAGCGTCATCGAGGAGAAGCAGACCCGGATCGTGGAGATCCTGGTCGCCGCCGTGCCGGTCCGGGCCCTGCTGGCCGGGAAGGTGGTGGCCGGGGCCATCCTGGCGTTCGCGCAGATCGCCCTGATCGCGGTGGTGGCGGTCATCGGGCTACAGATCGGCGACAGCGGAGGTCTGCTCAGCCTGCTCGCCCCGGCGATCGGCTGGTTCGTGCCGTTCTTCCTGATCGGTTTCGTGCTGCTCGCCGCCATGTGGGCCGCAGCCGGCGCGCTGGCCAACCGGCAGGAGGACATCGCCGCCGTCTCGACGCCGGTGCAGCTCGCCGTCATGCTGCCGTTCTTCGCGGTGATCTTCCTGAACGACAACGCCACAGCGATGCGGGTGCTGTCCTACCTGCCGTTCTCGTCGCCCACGGCCATGCCGCTGCGGCTCTTCACCGGCGACGCGGCCGGTTGGGAGCCGATCGTCTCACTGGTCCTCCTGGTGCTCGCCGCCGGCGCGTTCCTCCTCGCCGGGGCCCGGGTGTACGAGGGGTCGCTCCTGCGGACCAACGGCCGGACCTCGCTGCGTACCGCCTGGCGGGAGCGGGAGACGATCGGCTGAGCCAGCGGTCCGCCCCGCACGGGCGTCGGTGTCCTGTTCGGATACCGGCGCCCGCTGCCGTACGGCACCGTTCCGAGCGCTGTTCGGTGGCCGTGAACAGCGCGAACACTCCTACGTTGAGCCGATCCTCACGGCAACGACCTGGTCGTCGCCGGTTTCCGGACCGGAAAGGCTCTCGATGTCCCCACCGATCAACGCACGGCAACTCCGCCGTCTGCTCAGCGTCGTGCTCGCGGTCGCCCTCGCCAGCACCCTCACCGCCCTCGTCCGCCCCGCGCCGGCCACCGCCGCCCCGGGTGACCTCATCCTCAACGGCACGTTCGACAACGGCAGCACTCAGCCCTGGTGGACCCGGCTCGCCTCGACCAGCACCACTGTCAACGCCGGGCAACTGCGCGTCCGCACCAGCGCCACTGTGGGCAAGCCCGTCTGGGAGGACCTGGTCGGTCACTTCGAGTTCGGCGTGACGGCCGCGCAGTCGTACCGGCTGCAGTTCGACGCCTCGGCCGACGTCAGCCGTTCGCTGCGCGTCTCGGTCTCCCGGGCGGACACGCCCTTCACCTCCGCCGTCGACCAGAGCGTCACGCTGACGTCCTCGATGAGCCGGTTCACCTTCGACTTCGTGTCCCCGTTCGGCGACCCGAAGGCGGTGCTGCTGTTCCACCTCGGCGGCCAGACCGCCTCGACGGTCCGGTTGGACAACATCTCGCTCACCCCGCTGGCAGTGAACCCGGCCACCGACCCGATCCTGTACTGGAACGGTGTCCTGCTGTCCACCTACAAGGCGCTGGACCTGCCACCCACCTCCTCGTCCCGCGAGGCCGCCATCCTGCACGCGGCGATGCACGACGCCGCCGTCTCGGTCACCGGGGTCGGCAACCCCTACCGGGTACGAGTGCCGGTCAGCTACCCGGGCACCATGGACAACGTCGTGGCGCCGTCCCTGAACGCGGCCATCGACCGGGCCGCGTACGACGTGCTGACCGCCCTGTACGGCGGTCAGGGCCAGTCCTACTCCCAGGCCCTCACCGCCGCTGTCGCGCTCCGGCCGTCCGGGGTGAACGCCGCCGAGGTCACCCGTGGTGACACCGTCGGCGCGGCGGCAGCCGCCGCCAACCTCCAGGCCCGCGCCAACGACGGCTCCGGCAACGACACCGCGTATCCGGTGCAGGAGAACGTCCCCGGCGCGTGGCGGCCGACCAACGGCAAGGCGGCGGTCAGCCCGAACTGGGGATCGGTCACCCCGTTCGCGCTCACCTCGGGCCAGCAGTTCCGGCCCCGCCTGCCGGCCGGCGCCACCGGGTACGCCGACCTGCTCGGCAAGCAGGAGTACCGCACCCAGGTGCAGGAGATCCGCGACTACGGCGGTCAGACGTCGTCGCTGCGGACCCCGGAGCAGACGCAGATCGCGTTCTTCTGGGCCAACGACCTGGGGGGCACGTACAAGCCACCGGGTCAACTCTTCTCCCACACCCGGATCGTGTCGGAGCAGCGTCAGCTCGGCATCCTGGCCAACGCCCGGCTCTTCGGGCTGGTGGCCCTCGCCCTCGCCGACGCCGCCATCGCCGCCTGGGACGCCAAGTACCAGACGCCCATCGACCTGTGGCGGCCGGTGACGGCGATCGAGGCGGCGGAGGGCCCCGGTTGGCAGCCGCTGTCGAAGACCCGCGAGGGGGTGCCGTACACGCCGGCGTTCCCGGCCTACATCTCCGGGCACGCCACCTTCGCGGGGGCCTGGTCCGCGGTGATGAAGAGGTTCTTCGGCACCGACGCGATCGCTTTCGACGCCACCACTGACGATCCGCACGCCGTGGGCGTGGTCCGGCACATGACCGGCTTCGACGACGCCGCCGAGGAGAACGCGCTGAGCCGGATCTACCTCGGCGTGCACTATCGGTTCGACGCGGACGCCGGGCTCGCCACCGGCCGTTCCGTGGGTGCGTACGTCTTCGCCAACCGCCTGCGACCGTAATCGTCAGTCGGGACAACGGGGGGCTCCCCGTCCGGTTCGTGGACCGGGCGGGGAGCGTCACGCGTGACCGCTACGCCCCGCAGTTCCAGTGGCCGAAGCCGCCGGTACGAGACCAGACCTCCCGTGCCGTCCTGATGTTCCACGCCGCGTCCAGCGCCGTCTGGCGGTCGACTCCGAACCGGGACACCTCCGTGTCGCTGAACTGGAACAACCCCCAGCGCCGCGATCCGTCCTCGACGACCTCCACCCGGTACGGGTCCAAGCCGGACAGGCAGCGCGCCACCTGCACCGCCCCGGCCGGGTCCTCCGGGAACGTCCGCCGCAGATGTTTGCCGATCCGGTCCTCCGACCAGGTGGCGGGCACCTTGCGATCACCCGCCAACACGTCGAACAGCCGCTCGTCCGCTGTGCCACTGACCGGCAGGCCGCCAAACGCCTGCAACACCATCACCCGGCTGGTGGTGTCCGGGCCGAACCAGCCGTCGACCGGCACCGTGAGTCCGTCGGCCACCAGGTGTTCCTGGAGGCTCAGCACGCAGGGGCCGTACATGCCCTGGCGCAGCACCTCCGGGCAGCCAACGGTCGGCGAGCTGTCCACTGTGGGAGGGGTGAGAGGTCGCAGCGCCCCGGTCGCCCCGATCGTCAGGACACCGAGCACTGCCAGCAGCGCCAGCCGAAGCCAGCGACGGGCCGGCCAGGGCGCTTGGGGTCGCGGCGGTACCGAGCCGACGCTCGGGCGGATGTCCGCCGCGACGGTGGTGGACGGGCCGGCAGGGGTCGGTGCCGCGTCGCTGTCCCCTCGACCCTGCTCGCCGAGGCGAGCCTCGAGGTCCCGCCGTGTCTCCAGCCACCTGTCGACCTCGACCGCCGGGGTGCCGCAGGCGGCCAGCAGCGCGACGACTGTGCGTTCCCGAGGCAGCGTCGTCCGGCCCAGCATCGTCGCGAGGGTGCTCGGCGGCAGCCAGTGTCCGGCGGCCGAGGCTCGCCGGGCGAGCTCCCGATAGGTCAGACCGGAACGCCGCCGCACCTCCCTGAGCAACGCCACGTACTCCCCCGCCGTGGTCGCCTGCGGCACCGGATCTCGGGCAGCGTCATCCATCGAATCTCCCCCGTGTCGTTGGTGTGGTCGAGCCCGAGCCAGCGCCGGCACGAGCCCATCGGCCGTACACCGGTCAGCGGTGCGGCCATCGACGATGACGCTAGGTAACCCGGTCGGCCAGGACAATGCCCTGGTCGCCGTGCTGGGTTGTCCGGGCAGCTCACGGCAGCATGTCCGGATCTTGTCCGACCATCTCGGACAGTCACCCGGACCCGATTTGCCCTCGGGTCCGCGGTGTCTGGAGAATTGAGCGATGACCACGGGGGAGCTACGCCCGGACGACGCGTCCGACCCGGCCGAGTTCGTCGAGATGCTGCGCCAGCTCAAGGACCGGTCGGGGCTCACCTACCGGCAACTGGAGCAGCGTGCCGCGTCGACGGGTGACGTGCTGGCCCGCAGCACCGCGGCGGACATCCTGCGCCGGTCCACACTGCCGCGCCCCGAGGTGGTGGCCGCGTTCGTGCGAGCGTGTGGCGCGGGAGATCAGGTCGAGACGTGGCTACGGGCCCGGCACCGCCTCACGGCAGGTCAGTTGGCCCCGCCGTCGCCGGCAGCGGACCCACCGCCGGTCGACGCGGTCACGACAGTGGCCCCGGAGCAGTCTGGCCCGGCCCGCCCACGTTGGTTCGCGCGGCCCGCACCGCTGGCGCCGCTCGTCGTCGCCGCCCTGCTGGCCACGCTCGGCGTGGGCTTCTGGATCGAGCGACGCGACGACGAGCAAGGAAAGGCCCCCGCATCGGCGGGTGACGGTGCCCGTTCGCCGAGCGCGGGGCTCAGCCAGATCCGCCCCGTCCGCAGCCCGCACCTCTGCCTCACCGAGGGTCGCGATCGCACCGGCCAGTACACCAAGGAGATAGCGGTCCAGCGGCCCTGCTCGGAGGCCACCCCACCGGACACCTCGCTGGAACCGGTGGCCGACGGAATGTTCTTCATCCACTGGGTCCACCCGGTGCTCGGGAAGGGCTGCCTCACCGTCCGCGACGAGGATCCCGGCCGGGACCTGCTCGAACCCTGGAACGAGAAGGATTGCAGCGCGGACAGGCCGCAGCAGGTGTTCCACTTCGAACCGGCCGGAGCGACGCCCGGCGCGTACCGCATCCGGCCCGACCGTAGCGAGTTGTGCGTCGGCCTGCGCGACGACGACAGCGACGTGTCCGACGCGGCGCTGGTCGAGCCGTGCACCGGCGGCCCGGATCAGGTGTTCCTGGTCAACGCGCCGCCCGGGAACTGACCTCGGCGTCGCTCAGCGCGCGGGTGGCACCTGATCCCAGCCGGCGGGCAGCGGGGGCGCCGTCCAGGCAGGGTCGGGCTGCCAGGTGGCCCACGACGGGTCCCACCAGCGCTCACCCCCGTCGAGCAGGGCGGCGACCCGGTCACCCTCGGCCTGGATGGCGTCCCCCATGCCCGGGTAGCGCCCCTCGACGAGGCGCTGGGCGAACATCTCCACGTCCTTCCAGACGTACCGGTCGGCGTCCGCGGCCCACCACAGGTCCAGCTCGTGGTCCAGGGTGTCCACCCCGATCGGAGTACGCCGCACCGGGTCCTGAAGGTTGAAGTACCAGCCGGCGAAGTCGCGACCCGGCCCGGTCCAGAACACGTCGATCGAGTGCGCCTCACCGGGGCGTTGCAGCATCAGCTTGCCGTGCCCGGACCAGGAGCGGTGCCCGGCGGCCTCCCACGGGTGCCGCCCGCAGGGGAAGACGCCGGTGCCCGGGAAGCCGAACTCGGCCCCCGAGGGGAGGTAGAGGGCGAGCAGGTCAGGCGAATCCTCGACGCAGATCGTCGGGCAACCGAACCAGACCTCACCCCGCAGCACCTCACGCCGTACCACTGTGTCGCCAGGCGCGAACCGCTCCACCACCCCCGCATCCCTCCCTCGCCGCGATCTTGCACTTCCTGTTGACGATATGCCCCGCGTGACGCGGACTGTCGGGTCAGGAAGTGCAAGATCGCGGCGGGGTGAGGCGGGGTCAGGCGTCGACCGCCGCCATCACGTCGTCACTGACGTCGAAGTTGGCGTAGACGTTCTGGACGTCGTCGCAGTCCTCCAGGACGTCGATCAGCTTGAAGATCTTGCGCGCGCCCTCTTCGTCCAGCGGCACGTTGACGCTGGGGATCAGGGAGGACTCGGCCGACTCGTACTCGATGCCGGCGTCCTGCAACGCCGTGCGCACCGGGATCAGGTCGGTCGGCTCGGAGACCACCTCGTACGCCTCACCGATGTCGTTGACCTCTTCGGCGCCGGCGTCGAGGACGGCCAGCATCACGTCGTCCTCGCTGGTGCCCTCCTTGGGGACGATCACCACGCCCTTGCGGGAGAACATGTACGACACCGAGCCGGCGTCGGCGAGCGAGCCGCCGTTGCGGGTCAGCGCCGTCCGCACCTCGGTCGCCGCGCGGTTGCGGTTGTCGGTGAGGCACTCGATGAGCATGGCCACGCCGCTCGGGCCGTACCCCTCATACATGATCGTCTGCCAGTCGGCGCCGCCAGCCTCCAGGCCGGAGCCACGCTTGACGGCGCGGTCGATGTTGTCGTTCGGCACCGAACTCTTCTTCGCCTTCTGGATGGCGTCGAAGAGCGTTGGATTCCCGGTGGGGTCGCCGCCGCCGATCCGCGCGGCCACCTCGACGTTCTTGATCAGCTTGGCGAACATCTTGCCGCGCTTGGCGTCGATGACGGCCTTCTTGTGCTTGGTCGTCGCCCACTTTGAGTGGCCGGACATCTTCTACCTCCGTTGCTACCCGCCGTCTGCATCGACCGCACCGCTCACGCCCCGCTCCCGCCGGCGCACGCGGAGGTGCCGGTCAGCTCTGGTGGAAGCCGTGGCGGGCAGATGGCCCTGCCGAATCTCCGCAATCCTACCGACGTCCCCCGGGTCCCTGTCATGCACCGCGCACGGCACTATCGCCCGGCCCCGACGGACCAGGGCAGACGGGACAAAAACCCTGGGCGAAGCCACTACCGCAGCGAGCATCATGGACAGCCCGGCGCGGTCGGCCGCCGCTCAGCAGGCGGCGCGGACCAGGTCCACGAAGTACGCGTGCACCCGCAGGTCACCGGTGAGCTCCGGATGGAACGAGGTGGCCACCAGGTGGCCCTGTCGCACCGCAACGATCCGGTCGGCGGCCGGGCCGCCGGACACCACCCCGATGACCTCGACGCCGGCACCGACCCGCTCCACCCACGGCGCGCGGATGAACACCGCGTGGAACGGCTCGCCCGGCACCCCGACGACGGTCACCGGCGCCTCGAACGAGTCGACCTGCCGGCCGAACGCGTTGCGCCGGACCGTCATGTCGATGCCGGCGAAACCCCGCTGATCGGCTCGGCCGTCGAGCACCTCGGTCGCCAACATGATCATGCCGGCACAGGAGCCGTAGACCGGCATGCCGTCGGCGATCCGCTTGTCGATCGGCTCGCGCATCTCGAAGATGTCCGCCAGCTTGCTCATGGTGGTGGACTCCCCGCCGGGAATGACCAGGCCGTCGACCGCGTCCAGCTCCGCCGGACGGCGGACCGGGCGAGCGTCAGCGCCCGCCGCGGCCAGCGCCGCCACGTGCTCGCGGACGTCGCCCTGAAGCGCGAGCACACCGATCACGGGTGCCGTCATGGCCGCACCGTTCCTCTCCGCGTCCGTCGCCCGGAAAGAGCGCTCACCAACCAGTAACTCCCTCGCGACTGCGGGGCTCGCAAGAGCGGCTCACTCCTCGCGCTCACCAACCGCGCTCGGCCAGGCGGTGCGGCTGCGGGATCTCGTCGACGTTGATGCCGACCATCGCCTCGCCGAGGCCCCGGGAGACCTTGGCCAGCACGTCCGGGTCGTCGTGGAAGGTCGTCGCCTTGACGATCGCGGCGGCCCGCTGAGCCGGGTTGCCCGCCTTGAAGATGCCGGAACCGACGAAGACACCCTCGGCGCCGAGCTGCATCATCATCGCCGCGTCGGCCGGCGTGGCGATCCCGCCCGCGGTGAACAGCACCACCGGCAGCTTGCCGCTCTCGGCGACCTCCTTGACCAGCTCGTACGGGGCCTGCAACTCCTTGGCCGCGACGTACAGCTCGTCGGCCGGCAGCGAGGACAGCCGGGCGATCTCCTGGCGGATCTTCCGCATGTGGGTGGTGGCGTTGGAGACGTCACCGGTGCCCGCCTCGCCCTTGGAGCGGATCATCGCCGCGCCCTCGGTGATCCGGCGCAGCGCCTCGCCCAGGTTGGTAGCGCCACAGACGAAGGGCACCGTGAACGCCCACTTGTCGATGTGGTTCGCGTAGTCGGCCGGGGTCAGCACCTCGGACTCGTCGACGTAGTCCACGCCGAGCGACTGGAGGATCCGCGCCTCCACGAAGTGGCCGATGCGGGCCTTGGCCATCACCGGGATGGAGACCGCCTCGATGATCCCGTCGATCATGTCGGGGTCGCTCATCCGGGACACCCCACCCTGCGCGCGGATGTCGGCGGGCACCCGCTCCAGGGCCATCACCGCGACGGCGCCGGCGTCCTCAGCGATCTTGGCCTGCTCGGCGTTGACGACGTCCATGATCACGCCGCCCTTGAGCATCTCGGCCATGCCACGCTTCACGCGGGCGGTGCCGACGACAGGGGCCGTACCGGTGTTCGAGGCGGTGTTTTCGGGCACGGGTCATCGCTCCTTGGACATGCTCTGGGGGTGGCAGCGAAAATGCTACGCGCGGTTCAACGCCGCACCGACAGCCAATCAGACCCCCGGTGGCCTGCACTGTGGCAGTGGTCACCGGCTTGCCCACGCCCAATCGGGAGCAGGAGGTCAGGCGGCGGGAACGTCCGCCGGCACGACGAGGGTCGGGTCGTCGATGTCGAAGTAGCGCGGCCAATCCCGGCCCCGTCCCATCCGCAACAGCCGCACCAGCGGCCGGCTGCGCGCCGAGCGGGCGTCCCGGACCAGGTCGGTGTGCACCTGCCGGGACAACGCGAGCCGACGACTCGCGGCGATGACCGCCACGCAGTCCGGGTCGCCCGGGTCCAACTGGACACCGCGCAACTGGCGGGTGAGGTCGTTCTCGGCCGCCTCCCGCTCGTCCGGACTGGCGTCCAGGGCGATCCGGGCAGCCGCGTACAGCTCGACGCCGAAACGCCGCTCAGCCAGGACCGCGGCTGCCGCCGCGCGGCGCAGCAGGTGGGCGTCGAGAGCCCGCGCCGCCAGCTCCGCGCGAGCCTGTAGTCGCTCCACCCGGCCGGCGGTCCAGATGAGGTACGCCGCGACCAGCCCCACGACCACGCTCGCGGCCACCACCCACCACATGTGCGGCATCGTAGTGCTGCTCCGTTTCGTCCGATTGGGCGCGGCCGGACCGGTCCCACCGGTCACCCCCGCACCATCCGTCACACCGGCTCAGCTCAGCCCCACCCATTCCTGGTCGATGACCCGCCCGTCGGTTGCCTCGATCGCCGCTGCGTATACCTCCAGAACGCGGCGAGCAACCACCGGCCAGTCGAAATTCGCGACCACCTGATCGCCGCAGGCACTCAGCGCGGCCCGCGCGGCCGGGTCGTCCAGCAGCTCGGCCAGCACGTCACGCAGCCCCACCGGGTCGCCGGTGGGGAAGAGCCGACCGGCCCGCCCACCGTCGAGCACCCGCCGGAAGGCGTCCAGATCACTGGCGATGACAGTCGTACCCGCGGCGAGGGCCTCGGTGAGGATCATGCCGAACGACTCGCCGCCGGTGTTCGGCGCGACGTAGAGGTGCACACTGCGCAGCATGCGCGCCTTGTCCGCTTCGCTGACCAGGCCGAGGAACGTGATCTGCTCGTGCAGTTCGGCGGGGAACTGGTCGTACAGGTCGTCGGGGTCACCCGGGCCGGCGACGAGCAACCGCAGACCGGGCCGGGTGGCGGCCAGCGCCACGAACGCGTCGCGCAGGACCGGGAAGCCCTTGCGTGCCTCGGTGAACCGGCCCAAGAAGCCGAGCGTGCCGCCGGTGCCAACTGCGCACTCCCCCGGCCAGCCCGGCAGCGGCTCGGCGTCGGCGAACTTGGCCACCGCCACCCCGTTGGGGATCTCCACCGCACCGCCGTCCATGTGCTCGACCTGCACCTTGCGGGCCAGCGCGCTCACCGCGATCCGGGCCGTGATCCGCTCCAACACGATCTGAAGCACACCCTGCGCGGCGGCGAGGACCCGCGAACGGGTCATCGCGGTGTGGAACGTGGCCACCACCGGGCCGCGGGCGGAGAGCACGGCCAACAGCGACAGGCTCAGCGTGAGCGGCTCGTGCACGTGCAGCACGTCGAAGTCACCGTTGGTGATCCATCGCCGGACCCGGGCGGTCGACACCGGGCCGAACGCGATCCGGGCAACCGACCCGTTGTACGGCAGCGGGACGGCCCGGCCGGCGGACACCACGTACTCCGGCAGCGGCGAATCCTCGTCGGCCGGCGCGAGCACGCTGACCTCGTGGCCCAGCGTGATCAGCGCCTCGGCGAGGTCCATGACGTGGTTCTGCACCCCACCGGGCACGTCGAAGGAGTACGGGCACACGATGCCGATCCGCATCCGTCAGCCCACCTCCTCAGGCCTGGCCGGAGGCCGACGAGGGCAGCGCCGCGCCCTCCCCCGACCTCGCCTGGTCCAGCCACATCCGCTGCAACATGTGCCAGTCTTCCGGATGGCGGGCGATACCCGCCGCCAGACCGTCGGCGATCAGCTGGGTCAGCGACCGGACCCGCTGGTCCAGCGGCCCCACCTCGGGGCCCGGCACCGGCAACGGACCAGCCAGCGACGCGCGGGCGGCATCCGGTTCGAACCACAGCGAGGCCACGTAGAGCGGCGCGCCGGTGTGCAGCGCGAGCAACGCCGGCCCGGCGGGCATCCGGGTCTTCCCGCCGAAGAAGTCCACCTCCACCCCTCGGGCGGAGAGGTCCCGGTCGGCCAGCAACGGCACCACAGCACCGGCCCGCACCCGGTCCAGCAGCACGTCGAACGCCGGACGCGGCCCCCCGTGGGTCGGCAGGATCTCCATCCCCAGACTCGCCCGGAAGGCCAGGAAGCGCTTGTAGACGCCCTCCGGCTTGAGCCGCTCCATGACTGTGGTGATCGGCCAACCGGTGGCCGCCACCCAGGCGCCCGCGGCATCCCAGTTACCGGCGTGCGGCAGGGCCACTACCGCGCCCCGTCCGGCGGCCACGTCGGCGGCGAGCAGCTCGGCGCCGTCGAGCCGGAAACCGGACAGGATCTGCGACCGGCTCAGGGCGGGCAGCCGGAACGCCTCCATCCAGTACCTGGCGTACGAGCGCAACCCGCGCTTGACGAGATCGTCCAACTCGGCGTCGGGCAACTCCGGGCCGACCACCCGGCGCAGGTTCGCGCGCAGTCGGGACGTACCCCCGCCGCCGGCGCGGTGGGCGCGGTCCGCGCCCGCCTGGAACGCCGCCGCCACCAACGGCCGGGGTAGCGCACGGACCACCCGCCACCCGGCGATGTAGCCCAGCTCGGTGAGGTTCACGCGACTCTGCCGCCGGTCGTTCGACGCCGGGTCGCCGGCACGCCGCTCATGCCTGGCCGTCCGGCTGGAGCTGCTGGGCCTGGCGGTAGACGTGCGTCATCCGCTGCCCCACCGTGAAGATCGACACGGCGGCGAGCAGCCAGAGCGCGATCTCCAGGGCCGGATCGACACCGACGCCGGTGAGGATTCCGCCGACCCCGACGATCAGCAGTCGCTCGGTGCGTTCGGCGATGCCCACGTTGCAGGTCATGCCGAGCCCTTCGGCGCGGGCCTTGACGTAGGACACCAGGCTGCCGGCAGCCAGGCACACCAACGCGGCGGCCACGCCGGAGTAGTTGCCCTGCGTGGCCAGCCAGTACGCGACGGCGCCGAAGACGGCGCTGTCGGCGACCCGGTCCATGCTTGAGTCGAGGAACGCGCCGAACTTGGTGGAGCCGCCGCTCATCCGGGCCATCGTCCCGTCGAGCAGGTCGGTGAGCGCGAACAGGGTGACGATCAACGCGCCCGCGACCAGGTGGCCGCGGGCACCGAAGCCGAGCGCGCCGACGAGCACACCAACGGTGCCCGCGACGGTGACGGCATTGGGGGTGACGCCCGCGCGCAGCAGGGCGCGGGCAATCGGCTCGACGACGCGGGTCATCCCCGCGCGGGCCGACACTTGGAAGATCTTCGCCATGGCGGTCCCCACGATAACGGTCCGCCCAGCTCCGGCGATACGGACGGTACCGCCGACCCGCCCGGGGGAGGCTTGTGCCTACCCGGCAACGGGTGTGAGATCGAGCCGGGAGGTGAGCCAGCTCACCCGTCCGCCCGTCCCGTTCCCGCTGTGCAGCAGACCACCGGAGGATATCGCCGCGCACTCGCCCCGGGCCGCTACCCGTCGCGCGGCGGTCGCCACCACCACCGGCTGAGGGAGGTGCGCCCCATGGCGCAGAAGAGTCACGAGAAGGGTTCCACCGGCGGCACGCCGGTGGTCACCGAGCCCGAGCGGGTTCGCAACGTGGTGCTCGTCGGGCACTCCGGGGCGGGCAAGACCACACTGGTCGAGGCCCTGCTCGCGGCGACCGGCACGATCGGCCGCGCCGGCACCGTTGTCGACGGCACCACTGTCGGCGACCACGACCCCGCGGCCGTACGCCAGCAGCGCTCGGTCAGCCTGTCCTGCGCACCGCTGCTGCACAACGGCATCAAGGTCAACCTGCTGGACACCCCCGGGTACGCCGACTTCGTCGGCGAGCTGCGCGCCGGGCTGCGGGCCGCCGACGCCGCGCTCTTCGTGGTCTCCGCCGCGGGCGGCATGGACGCGGCCACCGTCGCGCTCTGGGAGGAGTGCGCAGCCGTCGACATGCCCCGCGCGGTCGCGGTGGCTCGACTGGACCAACCCCGCGCCGACGTCGACGAGACGGTGGCGCTCTGCCAGCGCCTCTTCGGTGACAACGTGATGCCCCTCTACCTGCCGATGCTCGGCGACGACGGGGTGTCCACCGAAGGTCTGCTCGGCCTTATCACCCGTCGGGTCTTCGACTACAGCGCCGGGCTGCCCGCCGACGTCCGCGACCCGGACCCGGAGCACCAACGGGCCATCGACGAGTCCCGCGACGAGCTGATCGAGGGAATCATCGCCGAGAGCGAGGACGAGACCCTCATGGACCGCTACCTCGACGGCGAGGAGATCGGCGACGAGGTGCTCATCGACGACCTGGAGAAGGCGGTCGCCCGGGGCCACTTCTACCCGGTGGTGCCGGTCTGCGCCCAGACCGGTGTCGGGCTGGACGTGCTGCTGGAGGTGCTGACCGCCGCGTTCCCGTCGCCGCTGGAGCACGAACTGCCGGCGGTGGCCGGCGTGGACGGCTCACCGCGTCCGCCGCTGAGCTGCGACCCGGCCGGGCCGCTGGTCGCCGAGGTCGTCAAGACCACCATCGACCGCCACGTCGGTCGCGTCTCGCTGGTCCGGGTCTTCTCCGGCACGCTGCGCCCCGACCAGACCGTGCACGTCTCCGGGCACGGCATGGCCGAACGCGGGCACCCCGACCACGACGCCGACGAGCGGGTCGGGCACATCTACACCCCGCTGGGCGCCACACTGCGGGAGGTGTCGCTCTGCGTGGCCGGTGACATCTGCGCGATCACCAAGTCGGGCAGCGCCGAGACCGGCGACACCGTCTCGACCATTGACGACCCGCTGCTGATCGCCCCCTGGGAGATGCCGGAGCCGCTGCTGCCGGTGGCGATCGCCGCCCGTAGCCGCGCCGACGAGGACGCCCTGGCCCGCAACCTCGCCCGCCTCGTCGCCGGCGACCCCACGCTGCGGCTGGAGCGCAACCCGGAGACCCACCAACTGGTGCTCTGGTGCATGGGCGAGGCACACGCGGACGTGGTGCTCGACCGGCTGCGCGCCGGCGGTGTCGAGCTGGACACCGAGCCGGTCAAGGTGTCGCTGCGCGAGACGCTGACAGCGCCCGCGAAGGGGCACGGCCGCCACGTCAAGCAGTCCGGCGGCCACGGCCAGTACGCGGTCTGCGACATCGAGGTCGAGCCGCTACCCCGCGGCAGTGGCTTCGAGTTCGTCGACCGGGTGGTCGGCGGCGCGGTGCCGCACAACTACATCCCATCGGTGGAGAAGGGCGTCCGCGCCCAACTGGAGCGCGGGCTGGTCGCCGGGCACCCCGTGGTGGACCTGCGGGTGACACTGGTCGACGGCAAGTCGCACAGCGTCGACTCCTCCGACGCGGCCTTCCAGACCGCCGGCGCGCTGGCGCTGCGCGACGCCGCCGAGCGCGGCCAGCCGGCCCTGCTGGAGCCGATCGACGAGGTCACCATCCGGGTTCCGGACGGCTCGGTGGGCACGGTGATGGGCGACCTGTCCGGCCGACGCGGCCGGGTGCTCGGCACCGAACCGGACCCGGACACCGAGGGCCGCACCCTCGTCCGCGCCGAGGTGCCGGCCACGGAACTGCTTCGGTACGCCGTCGAGCTGCGCTCCATGACGGCCGGCACCGGTACCTTCCGCCGCCACTTCGTCCGCCACGACCCCATGCCCGCCCACCTGGCCGACCAGACCCGCAAGGAACAACTCCCCTAACCCCAGCCCAGCCCCGCCCCGCCCCGCCCCGCCCCGCCCCGCCGATCTTGCATTTTCTGTCACCCTTATGTCGCTGTCGCGGGCATAAGTCCCCTCGGAAAGTGCAAGATCGGCGAGGGCTGGGGTGGCTCGCGGGTCGATCATGGAGTTGTGGTGGGCAGAAGGCGGATCTATGCCCGATTCGCGAGGCACCACAACTCCATGATCGACACGGGCGGGCGGGCGGGGGCGGGCCCGGCGGGCCCGGCGGTCACGGGGCACGCGGGCGGGGCGGGGGCGTGGGCGAGGGGTGGGGTTTGTGGACTTGTTTACGGGTGGACTGTGGGGTGGGTGGGGCGGGGCCAGTGGGGGCGGTCGGCGTCGCGGAGGGCCGCGGTGCGGACGGCGGCAAGTTGACGCTCCACCTCGACGAACTGGTCCGCCGGCAGCGGGCCCCGGTGCAGCGCGGCGGCGTTCTCCTCGACCTGGGCGACAGTACGGCAGCCCGGGATCGGAATGGTGCGGCCGCTGCGCGCCCAGATCCAGCCCAACGCGCCCTGGGCGAGGGTGCGCCCGTCGGCGGTGAGCGCGGCACGGACCGCGCCGACCCGGCGCAGCCACTCCGGTGCCGGCCGACCACCCCGGAACCACTCCAACCAGCCCGGGGTCAGCCCGCGTACGTCGTCGCGGGGCAACGTCGACGCGGCCGTGTACTTGCCGGTGAGCAGCCCCATCCCGAGTGGGCCCCGGTTGATGCTGGCCAGGTCGTACTTGTCGCAGACGGCGAGCAGCTCGGGAGCGTCGCGCAGCACCGACAGGGCGTGTTGCACGGCGGTGGCACCGGCGGCGGCGTGCCCGAACGCGGCGGCCCGGTCGGTGCGGTCGGTGCTCCACCCGTACGCGCGGATGAGGCCCTCGGCCACCAGGTCCTCGCAGGTCCCGATCAGCGCCTGCGCCCTCGGCACCGACAGGTCGGCCAGGTGCAGCTGATAGAGGTCGATCCGGTCGGTGCCCAGCCGGCGCAGTGAGGCGGCCACGGCACCGCGCAGGTACGCGGGCGACGCGTCCTCACCGGTGGCCTGCCGGCCGGCCTCGTCGAAGGTGTAACCCCACTTGGTGGCGATCACGGCGTCGTCACGGCGACCGGCGAGCGCGCGTCCGAGCACCCGCTCACCGTGCCCGGCCCCGTACGTGTCGGCGGTGTCGAAGAGGGTGATGCCCAGATCAAGTGCCCGGCGTACCGCCCGCACCGACTCGTCGTCGTCGACAGCGCCCCAGCCCAGTGGCTGGGTACCCTCCGCCCAGGGCCCGCCGATCGCCCAGCACCCCATGCCGAGGGCGCTGACCTCGATGCCGCTGCGCCCCAACACCCGTGTCGTGACTGCCATCGGCCGATCGTGCCACCTTCGGCAGGCCGGGGCGTAGCAGATCCGCGGGCGGACACGCGGGTGCACGGAGACGGTCACGGTGCGGCATGATCAACGCCATGCGGCGGCTCGGGGTGGACATCGGCGGAGTGATCATCGAGCCGGCCGATGGCGACGCGGACACGTCGTTCTTCGGCGCGCACTACCTGCGCACCCCGGCCGTCGTCGGGGCGTTCGACGCGCTCGCGGCGCTCGGCCCGGCGTTCGACGAGGTGCACCTGGTGTCCAAGTGCGGGGAGGCCACCGAGCGGCGTACCCGGGAGTGGCTGGCCCACCATGACTTTCCGGCCCGCACCGGCATCCCGGTCGAGCGGGTGCACTTCTGCCGCACGCGACCGGACAAGGCACCGATCGCCGGACGCCTCGGCCTCACCCACTTCGTGGACGACAAGCTGGAGGTGCTCGGCTATCTCGACTCGGTGCCGCACCGCTTCCTGTTCCGGCCCCGAAGGGCCGAGGTCGCCGCACACGCCGCGATGCTGCCCCGCGTACGCCGGGTGGAGAGCTGGTCGGAGCTGACCCCGCTGCTGCGCGCCGACTAGCCGGACCGGTGCGGAGGCCGCGCGACCGGCGCGGCGCGGCCGGCGGGCGTCAGGACGGCCAGGCGCGGGCGAGCAGGTCGCGGGTGTCGCCGAGCAGCTGCGGCAACACCTTGGTGCGGCCGATCACCGGCATGAAGTTCGCGTCGCCGCCCCAGCGCGGCACCACGTGCTGGTGCAGGTGCGCGGCGATGCCGGCGCCGGCCACCCCGCCCTGGTTCATGCCCAGGTTGAAGCCGTGGGCGTTGCTGACCTTGCGGATCACCCGCATGGCGGTCTGGGTGTACGACGCCAGCTCGGTGGTCTCCGGCACGTCCAGGTCGGTGTAGTCGGCGACGTGCCGGTAGGGGCACACCAGCAGGTGCCCCGGGTTGTACGGGTAGAGGTTGAGCACCACGAAGACGTGCTCGCCCCGGGCCACCACCAGGCTTTCCTCGGGCGGCAGCTTCGGCCCCCGGCAGAAGGGGCAGCCGGTCGGCTTCTCGTAGCCCTCGGCCGGGCGGTCCTCGCCGGAGATGTAGGTCATCCGGTGTGGCGTCCAGAGCCGCTCCAGGCCGTCCGCCATGCCGTCACTGTCCGTGTGCCGTTCCACCCCTGTCACGAGCCGATCCTACGGAGCCCCGCGGGCACGCCGCGACACCCGCCTTGGGGAAACCCGGGACTGCAAGTTCTTGACGGATCAAAGCCGAAGTATGAAACTTCCATGCATCCACGTACTTCCATGCATTGATGGAGGGCTACATGTTCCGACGGCTCGGCAGGTTCCTCGCGGCACTGGCGTTGACCGCCGCCACCACAGTGGCCGGCGTCACCCTCACTGCCGGCGCGGCCCAGGCGGACGGCTGCTACACCTGGGGACGCACCCTGTCCCAGGGGGCGTCCGGCGAGGATGTCCGACAACTCCAGATCCGGGTCGCCGGCTACCCCGGCTACGGCGCGGTGCTCACCCTCGACGGCGCGTACGGCCCGGCCACCCGATCGGCGGTGATCCGCTTCCAGCAGGCGTACGGGCTGCCCGCCGACGGCATCGCCGGCCCACAGACGTTCAACAGGCTCTACGCCCTCCAGGACGACGACTGCACCCCGGCCAACTTCAGCTACCCCGAGCTGAACAAGTGCAACAGCGACTGGTCCGGCGGCGCCGTCTCGGCGAGCACCGCCCGGTTCAACGCGCTCGTCTCGATGTGGAAGCTCCAGGCCATGCGGCACGCCCTCGGCGACGTGTCCATCGCGATCAGCAGCAGCTTCCGCAGCTACGCCTGCAACAGCGCCGTCGGCGGCGCGTCGAACAGCAGACACCTCTACGGCGACGGGGTGGACCTGGTCGGCTCCCCGTCGTTCTGCCGGCTGGCGCAGCAGGCCCGCAACCACGGCTTCGGGCAGATCCTCGGCCCCGGCTACCCCGACCACAACGACCACACCCACGTGGCAGCGGTCGGAGGCTGGTCAGCGCCGAACTGCGGCATCTGACCCCGTAGGCCGCCGCCCGCGCCGGCGCGTCCGGGCGAAGATTGATCACGCTCGAACATGGAAGTAGTGGCCTCCCCCACCGGGGAGGCCACTACTTCCTGGATCGAGCACGATCATGCGGCAAGCGCGCCGCCCGCCCGGCTACTCCGCGGCGGCGGCGGAGGGGCCGATGTTGGTCCGTGAGCTGACCACGTCCAGCACGTGGGTCACCGCCTCGGCGACCGGCACCCCGTTGCGCTGGGAGCCGTCGCGGTAGCGGAAGGAGACCGTGCCGGCGGCCACGTCGTCGTCTCCGGCGATCACCATGAACGGGATCTTCTGCTGCTGCGCCGTCCGGATCTTCTTCTGCATCCGGTCGTCACCCGCGTCCACCTGGGCCCGGATGCCCTCGGCGCGCAGCGCCGCGACGAAGCCGTGCAGGTAGTCGGTGTGGTCCTCGCGGATCGGGATGCCCACCACCTGCACCGGCGCCAGCCAGGCCGGGAACGCGCCCGCGTAGTGCTCGGTGAGCACCCCGAAGAACCGCTCGATCGACCCGAACAGCGCACGGTGGATCATCACGGGCCGCTGCCGGCTGCCGTCGGCGGCCTGGTACTCCAACCCGAACCGCTCCGGCTGGTTGAAGTCGACCTGGATGGTGGACATCTGCCAGGTCCGGCCGATCGCGTCGCGGGCCTGCACGGAGATCTTCGGCCCGTAGAACGCCGCGCCGCCCGGGTCGGGCACCAGGTCCAGGCCGGAGGTCGCGGCGGCGGTCCGCAGCGCCTCGGTGGCCTCGGCCCAGTCCTCTTCGGCCCCGATGAACTTGGGCGAGTCGTCCCGGGTCGACAGCTCCAGGTAGAAGTCGTCCAGGCCGTAGTCACGCAGCAGGTCGAGCACGAAGCTGAGCAGCGTGGACAGCTCGCCGGCCATCTGCTCACGGGTGCAGTAGATGTGCGAGTCGTCCTGGGTCAGGCCACGGACCCGGGTGAGGCCGTGCACGACGCCGGACTTCTCGTACCGGTAGACAGTGCCGAACTCGAACATCCGCAGCGGCAACTCCCGGTACGACCGCCCGCGCGACCTGAAGATCAGGTTGTGCATCGGGCAGTTCATCGCCTTGAGGTAGTAGTCCGCGCCCTCCAATTGCATGGGCGGGAACATGGTGTCCGCGTAGTACGGCAGGTGACCGGAGGTCTGGAACAGCTGCGCCTTGGTGATGTGCGGGGTGTTGACGAACTCGTACCCCGCCGCCTCGTGCCGCTGGCGCGAGTAGTGCTCCATCTCGCGGCGGATGATGCCGCCCTTGGGGTGGAAGACCGCCAGGCCGGAGCCGATCTCGTCGGGGAAGCTGAACAAATCGAGGTCCGCGCCGAGCTTGCGGTGGTCGCGCCGGGCGGCCTCCTCCAACAGCTTCAGGTACGCCTTGAGCTCGTCGCGGGTCGGCCACGCGGTGCCGTACACCCGCTGTAGTTGGGGGTTCTTCTCCGACCCCCGCCAGTAGGCGGCGGCGGAACGCATCAGCTTGAACGCGCCGATCAGTCGGGTGGTCGGCAGGTGCGGACCCCGGCACAGGTCCGACCAGCAGACCTTGTCCTCCTTGGCGTCGAGGTTGTCGTAGATGGTCAGCTCGCCGCCGCCCACCTCCATCACCTCGTCGGTGTCCAGGCCCTCGCCCTTGACCTCGATCAACTCCAGCTTGAACGGCTCGTCGGCCAGCTCGGAGCGCGCCTCGTCCAGGCTGCCGAAGCGGCGGCGACGGAACCGCTGCCCGGACTTGATGATCTCCTGCATGCGCTTCTCGAGCTTGCTGAGGTCATCGGGCTGGAACGGCTTGTCGACGTCGAAGTCGTAGTAGAAGCCGTTCTCGATGGGCGGGCCGATGCCCAGCTTGGCCTCGGGGAAGATGTCCTGCACGGCCTGGGCGAGGACGTGCGCGGTGGAGTGGCGCAGCACGTTGAGCCCGTCGGGCGAATCCAGGCTGACCGGCTCGACGACGGTCTCCTCGGCCGGCGACCAGTCCAGGTCGCGCAGCTGGCCCTCGGGGTCGCGGACCACGACGATCGCCTTCGGGCCGTTCGCGGGCAGTCCGGCCGCGGCCACCGCGTCGGCCGCCGTGGTCCCGGCGGCGACGACGACGGGGTCGGCCACGGCGGGGGTACGGGGTGCTGACACGGTGACTCCTCCAAGTGGTACGAAACGGTGCCGATCCTCGGCTCCTGCCGATGCTATCGGTCGCCCCGCCCCCGGCCGGGAACGGCACCTCCTTACCGCCGACGTTGAACCTTTCGCGCCTCGCAGCCGAACTAGAAGGTGTGGCCGGAAACCGGTGCCGGCCGCGTCGACACGGATGGGGGCACGAGATGGCGAGCACGTACGGCGGTGGCCGTCGACGGCGGATCGTGGCGGCGACCGCGGTGACCGCCGCTGGGCTGCTGCTCTGGCCTGGCACGGCGTACGCCGCGGACGTGACGACCACCCCGACCGAGGCCCGGCAGGGCGAGGCGGTACGGCTGGAGTTCAGCGTCCCGGAGGAACGGGCCGGCACGAAGACCAACCAGATCGAGGTCCGGCTGCCGGCCGACGCGCCGATCGCCGAGGTCTACCCCATGTCGGTGAACGGCTGGGCACCCCGAATCAGCTCCCGCACCCTGGACAAGCCGGTGGCCGGTATCCACTCCTCCGGGGTGAACACTGTGACGACAGCGGTGACCTGGGTCCGGGTCGGTGCGAGTGACCCCGGGCCGGCTCGGCTGGCGCTCTCCATGGGGCCGATGCCGCAGGCCGAGCGACTCACCTTCGAGGTCGTCCAGACGTACGCCGATGGCACCGTGGTCCGGTGGGCGGACGCCACCGGCCCGCACCGGGCCCCGGCGCTCACCCTGCTGCCGGCGGCGCCCGGCGCGGCGGGTCCTGCCGCACACGGCGGACACGCCGGTCCGGCGGCCGGTGCACCGGTCGCAGCGGACAACGGTGTGGACGCCGCACCGCCGGCCCGATCGGGCGGTGCCGACGAGGGCAGCGCCGACGGGATGCTGGCCGCCGGCCTGCTGGCCGGGCTGGGCGGCGGCGCGGCGATCGGCTGGCTGGTCAGCCGGTGGCGTCGACGCGACCCGGGCGAGGCCACCGCGCTCGCCGAGGTGACCGGCGGCCCGGACGAGGCCGCGACGCTGGCCGAGATAACCGGCCGCGGGAACGACACCGCAACGCCAGACCCGACGCCCGCCGACCCGCAGCCCACCGACGCGCAGCAGGCTGTTCCCGCAGCATCGCGGTGATCCACTCGGGTTCCCGGAAGCCGCGGCATCCCCGCCCCGCCCGGACAGCCCGATTTGCAGGAAGCCGAGTTGATCGTGGTCAGCCCGGGGGTCAGGGGAGCCAGGGAGGTAGCGGCTCGCGGGCGGCCAGCCACTCTTCGGGTACCCCGCCCGGGGTGCCGACACCGGTGTGCGCCGCCACCACCGCTCCGGCGATGGCGGCGGTGGTGTCCACGTCCCCGCCGGCCCGTACGCACGTCTCGATGGCCGCCGGATAGTCGTCGAGGTGGGTGGCGGCCACCCAGAGGGTGAACCCGACGGTGTCCTGGGCGGTCACCCGGGAGCCGTTGCCGAGCGCCTCCACCACCCGGGGCAACGGCCGGCCGAGCAGCCCGGCAGCCCGGTGTACGCCCCGGTGCACCTCGGTGCCCGGGTCGAGCGCGGCGGCGATCCCGGCGAGCAGCCGCTCCGGGGCCGGCCGGTGCCCGTCGAGACGGGCTCGGGCGGCCAGCGCGGCGGCGACGGCGACGGCGACCGCGCCGACGATCCCCTCCGGGTGCGCGTGCGTCACCTCGGCGGACGCGCGGGCCTGTGCCGCGGCGCGCGCCGTCGAGTCGGCGAAGTACGCGCCCAGCGGGCCGACCCGCATCGCCGCGCCGTTGCCGCAGGAGCCCTGCCCGTCGAAGGCGGAGGCGGCGGCCAGCGGCCACGGGGTGCCGGTGCGGATCAGCTCCAGGATCAGCATCGCGCCCGCGCCGTAGCCTCGGCGCTCGGTGCATCGCTCGGCGAAGGAGAGGGCCAGCCGGTCCCGGTCGATGCCACCGGAGTCGGCCAACTGGGCGAGGACCGAACAGGCCATCTCGGTGTCGTCTGTCCATTCCCAGGGCGCTGGCGGCAGCGCGTCGACGGCGAGACCCACGGGCGCCGACCCCGGCAGGAAGTACTGCGCGCCGAGCGCGTCGCCGGTGGAGAGACCGGCGAGGCTGTCCCGGGCGAGCGCCAGGCGGGCATCGGCGAACAGGGTGAACGACATCGTCGTACCAGCTTGCCCGGTCGCCAGGCACGCCGCAACGCGATCAACTTGCCAGGCCAAGTACGGTCTTGTCGTGGCCTCCGTGCTCCTGGTCGAAGACGATCACGTCGTACGCGGCGCGATGCTGCGGTCCCTCACCGACCGGGGGCATGCCGTGCACGCCGTGGGTACGGCGTTGGACGCCCTGCGTCGGGTCGCCGCGGAGACACCCGACCTGGTGGTGCTCGACCTCGGCCTACCCGATCTGGACGGCTCGGACGCGCTGCGGATGCTGCGCGGCATCACCGACGTTCCGATCATCATCGCCACCGCCCGCGACGACGAGCAGTCGGTGGTCAAGCTGCTGCGCGCCGGCGCCGACGACTACATGGTCAAGCCGTTCACCGGGGCACACCTGGACGCCCGGATCACCACAGTGCTGCGCCGGGCCGGCCGGGCCAGTCGGTCCGTGCAGCCCGCTGTGCACAGCGTCGGCGGGCTGCGGGTGGACGTGGGCGAGCGCAGCGCCCAGCTCGACGGGGAGCCGCTGGCGCTGACCCGCAAGGAATTCGACCTGTTGGCGTATCTCGCCGCACGACCTGGGCGGGTAGTGTCCCGCCGGGAACTCTTGGAGGAGGTATGGCGGCAGCCATCGGTCGGCGAGGATCAGACCATCGACGTTCACCTGTACTGGCTCCGCAGAAAGATGGGCGAGTCCGCGGCGAAGCCGCGCTACCTGCGCACCGTGCGGGGGGTCGGATTCCGGCTGGTGGCACCGGACTGAGGACGGCGCTGGCCCTGCTCACGGCCGGCATGTGCAGTCTCGTGGCGCTCGCGTTCCTGATCCCGCTAGGGCTCAGTCTGCGCGAGCAGAGCCGGGACGAGGCGATCGCCGACGCGGCCCGGCGCAGCGCGCTGGTGACCGGCGCGCTGGCAGTCAGCACCGACCCTGCGGTCGTCGAGCGTGCCGTGGTGGCCAGCGCCGATGGCGCACCCACCCGGCCCGTGGTGCACGGGTTGGGATTGGACGAGTCCGCCGGTCGGGCCAGCGGCAGCGACCTGGACCGGGCCCGCACCGAGCGCCAGTCGGTGGTCGTCGACGTCGACGGGGGTGTGGCCCGACTCGACCCGGTCGTCCTCGGTGACCGGACGGCAGTGGTCGAGGTGTTCCTTCCGGAGTCGACGCTGGGCGAGGGCGCCGGCGGCACCTGGTTGCTGCTGTTCGCTGTCGGCGCGGCGATGGCCGGCGCGGCGGTGCTGGTGGTCGACAGGGTCGCTGCCCGCGCGGTGGACTCCACCCGCGGTCTGGTCAAGGCCGCGCTCTCCATCGGCGACGGCGACCTCGGCGTACGCGTCGAGCCGACCGGTCCGCGCGAGCTGGCCGAGGCCGGGTACGCCTTCAACCGGATGGCGGACCGGCTGGACGCCGCCCGCACCGACGAGCGGGAGCTCGTCGCCGACCTGTCGCATCGTCTGCGTACCCCGTTGACTGTGCTGCGGTTGGACGCGGAGGCGTTGGAGTCCGACGACACCAGCGTGGGTTCGTTCAGCCCGGCGGAGTTGGACCGGCTGCGCGGGATCCGGCGGATCCGGCAGGCGATCGTCACCCTGGAGGGTGAGATCGACGTGCTGATCAAGACCACCCGTAAGACGGTGGCGCTCGAGGCCGGGCCGGCGATGTGCGACGTCAGCGAAGTGGTCCGGGACCGGATGGTGTTCTGGGCGGCGTTGGCCGGCGACCAGAACCGGCCGCACCGGGTGAACGGCGCCCAGCTACGCATCCCGGCGCCGGTGCCGCGGGCCGAACTGGCCGCCGCGCTCGACGCGGTGATCGGCAACGTCTTCCGCTACACCCCGCAGGGCACGGCGTTCGAGGTGGCGGTGTCCCGGCGCGACGGTTACGTGGCGATCCGGATCGACGACGCCGGCCCCGGCATCGCCAACCCGGACCGGGCGCTGCGCCGGGGCGCCAGTGACCAGGGCTCGACCGGGCTCGGGCTGGACATCGCCAAGCGGGTCGCGTTGCAGGCCAACGGCTCGGTGAGCATCGACCGCGCCCGGCTGGGCGGGGCCAGCGTGGTGATGCTGCTCGCCGACCCGGAGGCGACGCCCCGGCAGGTCAGCCGCTTCGGTCTGGTCGGTCGGATGGCCCGCGACGCCCGGGACACGAAGGCCACCGGTCGTCGCTGGCCCCGCCAGCGCCCCACCGACGACTGACCCGGCCGAACCCGGGGCTGTGCGCCGGCGCAAGTCTTCCTTAGATCGCGGTTAACGACCGCGTTGGATCGGCTGCTGGCTGACAGGATCACAGCACGAACCCACCAGTTCCACCGGCCGAGCGCACCACGCACCCACGGCCGGTGGAGCCGCGCGCGCGGCGGGAGTCACAGGTCCCCCCACACCCACACTCCCGCCGCGCGCCCTGCTCAACCAACCGGCCCAGCCGAGCGACCAGCCGGCACCCGAGCGGCCGACCAGCCCCGCCTGCCGATCAGCTCAGCCGGCGGAGGCGAGGTACGCGTCGATCTCGGCGAGGATCCGCTGCTGGCCGGCGGCGTCCAGGAAGGACGCGGTCACCGCGTTGCGGGCCAGCCCGGCCAGGCCCTCGGCACCGACGCCGAGCAGGCGGGCGGCCACCGCGTACTCGTCGTTGAGGGTGGTGCCGAACATCGGCGGGTCGTCGGAGTTGATGGTGACCAGCAGCCCGGCCTCGACCAGCCGGGGCAGCGGGTGCTCGTCGAGGGTGGCCACCGCCCGGGTACGGACGTTGGACGTCGGGCAGATCTCCATCCCGATCTGCCGCTCGGCCAGGTACGCGAGCAACTGCGGGTCCTGCGCGGCGGAGATGCCGTGCCCGATCCGCTCGGCGCCCAGCTCGTTCAGCGCGTCCCAGACGGTCTGCGGCCCGGTGGTCTCCCCGGCGTGCGGCACCGAGCGCAGCCCGGCGGCGCGGGCCTGGTCGAAGTAATGCCGGAACTGCGGTCGGGGTACGCCGATCTCCGGGCCGCCCAGACCGAAACTGACCAGCCCGTCAGGGCGCTCGTCCAGCGCGACGCGCAGCGTCTCCTCGGCCGCCGGCAGGCCGGCCTCGCCGGGGATGTCGAAGCACCAGCGCAGCTCGATGCCGAAGTCGGCCAGGGCACGCTTGCGGGCGTCCTCGATGGCCTCGCAGAACGCCGGCGCGGGAATGCCCCGTCGGACGTGCGAGTACGGGGTGATGGTCAGCTCCGCGTACCGGACCTGTTGGCGGGCCAGCTCGCGGGCCACCTCGTGGGTGAGGATCCAGACGTCCTCCGGGTCGCGGATGAGATCCACGACGCTCAGGTAGACCTCGATGAAGTGCGCGAAGTCGCGGAACTCGAAGTAGCTGGCGAGCGCATCCGGGTCGGCCGGCACGGGGGTGCGCCCCTCGTGGCGGGCCGCCAACTCGGCGACGATCCGGGGCAGGGCGGAGCCGACGTGGTGCACGTGCAGCTCCACCTTGGGCAGGCCGGCGATGAAGGTGGACAGGTCGGTCACTGGTTCTCCTGGGCATGGTCGCCGGTGTGGGCAACGACGAAGACGCGGCGGAACGGGAAGTACACCTGACCCTGCCGCACCGGGTACGCCGCGGTGAGTAGTACTCCCAGCTCGGCCCGGAAGGCGGACCAGCCGGCGGCGTCCAGTGCGGCCCGGACCGGGCGCAGCGCGGTGCCCTCCATCCAGGCCAGCACCGGGTGCTCGGCGGCGGGTCGAGCCGGCAGCAGGTGCACGTAGGTAGTCTCCCAGGCGTCCACCGCGCAGCCGGCGGCGGTCAGCAGCTCCGCGTAGTCGGCCGGGTCGTCGACTGGGTCCGCGCGCAGCAGCGGGGCGACCTCGGCACGCCAGGTCGGCCGGTTGGCGACCTCCCGAAGGGCGCGGTGCGAGTCGGCGGCGAAGTTGCCGGGGACCTGCATGGCGAGCCAGGCGCCGGCGGGCAGATCGGCGGCCCAGCGGCGCAGCAGCTCCTGGTGGCCGGGGACCCACTGCAGGGCCGCGTTGCTGACCACCACGTCCTCGTCGCCGGCCGGGCGCCAGTCGCGCAGGTCGGCGACCGCGAAGTCGACCGGCGCGCCGAGGGCCTCAGCCCGCTCGATCATCTCGGGCGAGGAGTCGAGACCGCGCACCCGGCTGGTCGGCCAGCGTTCGGCGAGGACGGCGGTGAGCTGGCCGGGGCCGCAGCCGAGGTCGACCACCGCTCGGGGTCGCTCGGCCGGGATCCGGGCGAGGAGGTCGTGAAACGGCCGGGATCGCTCGTCGCCGAAGCGCAGGTAGGTCGTCGGGTCCCACATGGTCGCCTCCCAAACCGTACGTCCGTACTGCTAACCGTACGGCTCGCGTGGCAGGGTGGCAACCCGATCACTAGGCTCGGGGCATGGAACAGCGCAGCTTCAACCGGCTCGGCCGGACCGTTGGCGCGGTCGGCCTGGGCGCGTGGCAACTCGGCGCCGACTGGGGCACCGTCAGCGAGGACGACGCGATGGCGGTGCTCGCCGCCGCCGTGGACGCCGGGGTCACCTTCCTCGACACCGCCGACGTGTACGGCGACGGCCGCAGCGAGCAGCTGATCGGCCGCTTCCTGCGCAGCCGACCCGACGCCGGGCTGACCGTCGCCACCAAGATGGGCCGCCGCGTCGAGCAGCGGCCGGAGGCGTACACCCTGGCCAACTTCCGGCAGTGGACCGACCGCTCCCGGGCCAACCTGGGCATGGACACCCTGGACCTGGTCCAGTTGCACTGCCCGCCCACCGAGGTCTTCTCCTCCGACGAGGTCTTCGACGGCCTGGACACCCTCGTCGCCGAGAAGGCCATCGCCGGGTACGGGGTCAGCGTCGAGACCTGCGACCAGGCCCTCACCGCGATCGCCCGACCGGGGGTGGCGAGCGTCCAGATCATCCTCAACGCGGTCCGCCACAAGCCACTGGAGCGGGTGCTCCCGGCCGCGGCCGCGGCCGGTGTCGGCATCATCGCCCGCGTGCCGCTCGCCAGTGGCCTGCTCTCCGGCCGCTACGACGAGCACACCGAGTTCCCCGCCGACGACCACCGCAACTACAACCGGCACGGTGCGGCCTTCGACGTCGGCGAGACGTTCTCCGGAGTCGACTTCGACCGAGGTCTGGCCGCCGTACGCCGGCTGGCCCCGCTCGTCGACGCGGACCGCACGATGGCGCAGTTCGCCCTGCGCTGGGTGCTGGACCAGGCCGGCGTCACAGTGGTCATCCCCGGTGCCCGCGACGCCGACCAGGCCCGACGCAACGCCGCCGCGGCGGCCCTGTCCCCGCTCACCGACGAGCAGTTGACAGCCGTCCGCGACACCTACGACGAGTTGATCCGCCCGCAGGTGCACGACCGGTGGTGACCCGCGCGCCCGGGGTGCTCGCATCACGCCATCCGGCCGGCGATGCTGGACGGCGGCGCGCCGCCCCGGGCGGCGGAGAGGGGACGCGATGAGGGGTTGGCTTACGCTCACCCTCGGCCTACTGGCCGTGGTGATCGGTGCGGTGTGGACGGTCCAGGGTCTCGGCTACGTCAGCGGCAGCGTGATGACCGACGAGAAGATCTGGGCGGTGATCGGCCCGCTCGTGACGGTGGCCGGGCTGGTGGTGCTCTGGTTCGGCCTGCGCTCGCGTCGACGCTGACCGCTCGCTGCACCGGCGAGCCTGAGGCTGACCGCCCGCTGCACCGGCGAACCCGAGCAGGCGAAAGCCCCGCATCCCAACCGGGATGCGGGGCTTTCCCGTGACCCTTGAGCCGGATCGTCCCACTGGCCGGCGGGGGCCGGCCGTCCTACTCAGATGGGGCGGACCTGCTCAGCCTGCGGGCCCTTCTGACCCTGAGCGATCTCGAACTCCACCCGCTGGTTCTCCTCCAGCGAGCGGTAGCCGCTGGTCTGGATGGCCGAGAAGTGGACGAACACGTCAGCACCCCCACCATCGACGGTGATGAAGCCGAAGCCCTTGTCAGCGTTGAACCACTTCACGGTTCCCTGAGCCATGTGTTTCTCCCTCTAAAAACTGGCGGCCGTGCACGCCGTCCGGCCGATTGGCCGTTTTTGAGCAGCGGCGCCTGAGGCGGCCCCACAAAGGAGACTTCTCTCAACCCACGCCATCTCGCAACAGCGGGGACCAGCAAATCACGGAGGTAAAAAGTCTGTCACGACCTCTCCGACGAATTTCTCCGACATGTGACCTGACGGATGCCTCAGGTGCGCTGGGCGGCGTGCGATGCCATGCGAAAGCCCCCTTCCCATCGATGCGGGAAGGGGGCTGAAGTCGCTGCTGGTCAGTCCGGCCAGCTGCCGGTCATCCGGCGTACGCCGACCGCGCCGCCCCGGTCCACGGCGGCCCGGACGACCGCGAAGATGGCGCCCTGCAACGCCGCGGCGGCCAGGATCTCGCCCCAGCCGCGATCCTCGTCGGTAGCGTTGGGCGCCTCACCGTCGCCGGCGGTCACCTTCCAGACCTGCCGGAAGATCGCCCCGGCCACAGTGCCCGCGGCGATACCCAACAACACCCCGACCGGCCGGTACGCGACCCTGCCGATGCTCTTACTCACCTACGCCTCCCCCGCACGATCATCAGCACCACCACGGTGGCCACCGCGCCGGCCGCGATGGCCGCCCACGGCACCGGGTTGCGGCGCACCAACTCGCCCTTGTCGTACGCCTGTGCGCGTACCAACTCACCCTTTTCGTACGCCTGCGCCCGCGCCATCCCGGCGCCACGCGCGGCCTGCCCGCGGACCCGGGCGACGGTCTGCGCCGCCTGCTCCCGCATCCGCTCCTTGGCCTGCTCGGCAGACTCCTTCAGACGCGCCTTGACGTCGGCCTTGGCGGCCAGCGCCTCCATCGTCTCGCCCAACTCGACCCGGGTGCGACGGATCTCCTCGCGGAGGGCCTCCGTGTCGCCGGTCCCGTTACCGGTCATTGCCGCCCCCTGTCCTTCACTGCGGCGGTGACGGTGTCCATGTCTGCCCGCAGGCTACGGACCGTGGCCGCCGGCACCGGCGGGACGGCACGGCTGACCTGCTTCTTGCCCACCAGGGCGAGGATGCCGGCCACCAGGAAACAGGCCACCGCCACGATCAGCGCCGCGGCCCAGGCGGGCAACACCAGGTCGAGCAGCAGGATCGCCGTGGCGACCAGCGCACCCAGACCGAAGAACGCGAGCGCGCCACCGCCGCCGAACAGGCCGATCCCGATGCCCGCGTGCTTACCCTTCTGGGTCAACTCCGCTCGGGCCAGCGTCAGTTCGTCCCGTACGAGGCGGGAGATCTGCTCAGTGGCCCGCTGCACCAACTCGGCGGTGGAGGGCTCGCTCCCGTTCTGGGATGTGCGGGCTTTCGCCACGTCAGCCATGCTGTCCTCCTTTCCTCATCACCGCGCTGTATGCCCGAAGTCGCCGCTCGTCAATCCTAAAGCGCGCCAAGCAGCTCACCGTCCCCGTTGTCCGGACGCCGCGCCGCCAATACGCAGCCAGCCGCCGCGATCACGCCAGAGACGTCCGGCAGCACATCCCCCACCCAAGCCCGACCAAACCTCGCGCAACCAACCCCTCCACCCCCATTGCGGTGATCATGAAGTTATTGCCGAGACACGCCGAGGCGGGAGGCGATAACTTCATGATCAACAGGTGTGGAGACGCAGACGGGGGCGTTAGGGGCGGGTTTCTTCGGGGCCTACGAAGGCTTCGCTGCGGGCGTCGCCGTCGTCGCTGCCGCCGAAGACACGGGCGTCGTCGGGCGCCTCGGTGTCGGACAGGCGGCGGGCCGGCCGCCTCGGCTGCACCCACTGCCAGGACAGGTTGCTGTTGGAGTCGCCCAGCTCGGTGCGCAGCCGGGGCATCGCGGTCGGGCGGTTGTCCCGGATCCAGGCGACCAGGTGCTCCCGGACGAGGCAGCGCAGGTCCCACAGGCTGCCCGCGTCGGCGGCGCTGACCAGCGCGCGCAACCGGACCGTCCCGCCGGTGGCGTCGGTGACCTGGAGGACGCAGACCCGCCCGTCCCACAACTCGGTGCCCTCGACGAGGCGGCGCAGTTCCTCGCGCATGGTCTGCACGGGCACCGCCCAGTCGACGTCGAATTCGGCGGTGCCGAGCACCGCCGCCTCCGTCCGGGTCCAGTTCTGGAACGGCTTGCTGGTGAAGTACGAGGTGGGCAGGATCAACCGGCGGTCGTCCCAGATCTGCACGACGACGTAGCTGAGGGTCAGCTCCTCGATGCGACCCCACTCCCCCTCGACGACGACGACGTCGTCGAGCCGGACGGCGTCGCTGAAGGCGAGCTGGAGGCCGGCGAAGACGTTGCCGAGCAGGCTCTGCGCGGCGAGCGCGGCCACCACACCGACCAGACCGGCCGAGGTCAGCACACCGGCGCCGATGCCCCGGACGCTGGGGAACGTCATCAGCATCACGCCGACGGCCAGGATGACGACCACCGCGATGGTCAGTCGGCGCAGCATCACCACCTGGGTTCGGACCCGCCGGGCGTGCCGGTTGTCGGGAACGTCGACCCGGAACCGTGCCAGCGCGGTGTCCTCCACGACGACCAGCAGACCGGCGACCAGCCAGGCCATGGTGGCGATGACGCCGAGGATGAGCAGGTGCAGCAACAGCCGACGCCAGCTCTCGCCGACCGCGTACCCGGTGGTGAAGCGGACGGCGAACTGCACGGCCAGGACCGTTGCGGCGACCTGGAACGGGCGGTGCGCGTGGTCGGTCAACTCGGTCAACAGCAGTGATCGGCGGCCGAACCGCCGGGTCAACCGGTGGACGACCTCGACCAGGAACAGGGCGACCGCCGCCGCGACGAGCGCGGCGACGGCCGTTTCGAGATAGTTCTGCACGGCTTCGGTGCTCCCCTTCGACCAGGCGTCGGGCACTTCGGGCAAAAGCCCAAGAGTGCCCGACATCCGTGGTATCGACCAGCTCAGACCTTGCGGTACCGGGACTGGAGGAAGCAGTAGACGCCGAAGGCGGCGATGCCGAGGGCGACGAGGGTCAGCAGGAACATGCCGTACGACTGCTCACGCAGGGCGTGCAGCGCGGCGTCCAGACCACGGGCCTTCTCCGGGTCGTAGTTCACCGCGGCCACGATGACCAGCAGACCGGCGATGCCGTAGGCGACGCCCTTGGCGATGTATCCGGCCATGCCCAGCCGGCGGGCGAGCTGGCGGGTCTTCGGGCTCATCTCGCCGGTCTTGAGGTGCTTCTCGAACTTCTTGCGGGCGCCGTAGATCACCAGGCCGATGCCGATCGCGGCGACGACCAGGCCGGCCAGGCCGACCAGCCAGCGACCACCGCTGGAGGTCATCAGCTTGCCGGTCAACGCCTCCTGCTGGTCGGCGCTGTTCGATCCGGCGTCCTTGAACACCTTGAATGCGGTCCAGGCGAAGTAGAGATAGACGATGGTCCGGCCGGTCGAGGCGAGCCGTTCCATGACCCGCTCCTTGCCGCGCTCGGCGCGGTGCCCGACCGCCGCCTCCAGCGCCTGCCAGATCGCCATCGCGAGCAGGCCGACAGCGACGGCGATGACCAGGAACTTGCCGAGGGGCTGTGCGGAGAGGGTACGCAGCGCGCCGGACTGGTCGCCGTCGTCGGACGACGTGCCGAACGCGATCTGCAACGCCAACCAGGCGAAGAGGAGGTGGACGATGCCGTAGCCGATGAAGCCGGCCCGGGCGAGGAGTTCCAGCCACCGGCTGTCCGCCGTTCGGGAGGCGGTGGCTTCGGCGCTACGGGTGAGTGACATGGCGTCACAATCTCCGATTCTGAAGATTCCCAAACGTCGGCCACCGCCGCCCGCCCGGATCAGCTGCCCGGGTTGCGCGCTACGCGGATCTTGACCTGCTGGTCGGTCACGCTGTCCAGGGTGACAGCGAAGCCCCCGGCCTCGGCGGCCTGCTGGCCGGTGGTGAGGGTGAGCTGCTCACCGGCGACCTCGACGGTCACCTGGTCACCCTCGGCGCCGACCAACTTGGCCTCGACGCCCAGGATGGTGGTCCTCGCGTCGACACCCCGCTCGAAGGTGACGGTGCAGGCGTCCACCGAACAGTCGGTGGAGGCGCCCTGGGAGCTGCACCCGGCGAGCACGGCGAGGCCGAGCGCCAGACCGGCGAAGAGACCGGCGGCGCGGCGGACGGAGGGAATGGGCATGGTGGCGGGTCGGTTCGTCACCTCGCCAAGAGTACGAGACATCCGCGAGGACACCGCCCAACGGTGATCACCTGGCGGCCGACCAGCGTACGAGGCGCACCGGCTAGGGTCCGGGACATGCCGTTCGACATCGCCCGCACCCGGGCCGCGTACCCCGCCCTGACCGAGGGCTTCGTCCACTTCGACGGTGCCGGCGGCACCCAGACCGCAGCCGGTGTGATCGACGCGGTCACCGACGCCATGCGGTCGGCGGTCGGCAACCGCAGCGCCGCCTTCCTCCCGGGCCGCCGGTCGTTGGAGCTGGTGGCCGAAGCACGCTCGGCGGTGGCCGACCTGCTCGGCGCCGACCCGGCCGGGGTGGTGCTCGGCCCGAGCGCCACCGCGCTGACGTACACCCTGGCGCGCACGCTCGGCGCGGCCTGGCGCCCCGGTGACGAGGTGGTGGTCTCCCGGCTCGACCACGACGCGAACGTGCGGCCGTGGGTGCAGGCCGCCGAGGCGGCCGGCGCGACGGTGCGCTGGGCCGAGGTCGACCGGCACACCGGTGAGCTGCCCGCGGCCCAGTACGCGGACCTGGTGGGTGAGCGGACGCGGTTGGTGGCGGTGACCGCGGGTAGCAACGCCATCGGCACCATGCCGGACGTGCCGGCGATCGCCAAGATCGCGCACGCGGTCGGCGCGTTGGTCTACGTCGACGCGGTGCACTCGGTTCCGCACGGACCGACCGACCTGGCCTCGCTCGGCGCCGACGTGCTGGTCACCAGCGCGTACAAGTGGTCCGGCCCGCACCTGGCGGCGATGGTGGCGGACCCGGCCCGGTGGGCGGCGTTGCGCCCGGCGAAGCTGGTGCCGTCCTCCGACGCGGTGCCGGACCGGTTCGAGTACGGCACGCCGAGCTTCCCGCTGCTGGCCGGCGTGGCCGCGGCGGTGGATCACCTGGCGGGGCTGGACCCGGACGCGGTCGGGGACCGGCGGGCCCGGCTGCGGGCCGGGCTGGCCGCCGCCCAGGCGCACGAGGAGGCACTGCTGGAACGGCTGCTCGCCGGGCTGGCGCAGCGGCCGGCGATCACCGTCTACGGCTCGCCGGCGCGGCGCTGCCCGACCGTTTCGTTCCGGGTCGCCGGGATGTCCCCGGCGGCCACGCAGGAGGCGTTGGGCGCCGCCGGGTTCTGCCTCTCCGTCGGCGACTACTACGCCTACGAGTACTTCCAGCTGATGGGTCTGCGCGACAGCGGCGGCGCGGTGCGGGCCAGCATCTACCACTACAACACGGCCGACGAGGTGGACCGGTTGCTCGGCGAACTCGACGCGCTGGCCGAGCGGGCGGGGAGAATGGCCGGATGAGCACCCTGGTCGAGGACAACCCGGCGAAGCACCGCTTCGAGATCCTTGTCGACGACGCGCTGGCCGGCTTCACCGCGTACCTGCCGCGCGGGGAGGTCCTGGTCTTCACCCACACCGAGGTGGACCGGGGTTTTCAGGGCAAGGGGGTGGGCGGCACGCTGATCCGCGGCACCCTGGACCAGCTCCGGGCACGCGGCACGAAGCTGGTGCCGCAGTGCCCCTTCATGGCCGCGTTCATCGACAAGCACCCCGAGTACGCCGACCTGGTCGCCGACCTTCCCTAGCGCGGGCCGTCAGCGGGCGCCGGTGAGCACCTCGGCGGCGGCCTGCCCGCTGGCCCGGGTGGCGCCGTGGGTGGCCAGGTGCACAGCCCCGGTGACCAGCTCGGGCACACCCAACTCGACCACGACCGCGTCCGGCCGGGCGGCCAACGCGCGGTGCACGGCGTCGCGCATCCAGTCGTGCCGGTGCTGGTCGCGGACGACCAGGACCAGGGGGCGGCTGCCCGCCCCGGCGCCCGGGTCCGCCGGCACGTCGGGTTCGGCGTAGCGGACCGTGCTGGTGCCGGGCAGCAGCTCGGTCAGCGGGCCGCCGATGCCCCACGGGGTCTCGGCGCCGATGGCGATGTTGCGCAGCGGCTCGAACTCGACGACGTGTGCCGCGCGGGTCAGGGGCAGCGCGACAGTTGTGCCCGGGGCGGCGGTGACCCGGACGGCCCGGCGGGCCGCGACCAGGCCGACGTCGGCGGCGGCGCGCGCTCCGGCCGAGCCGGCGCTGCGGGCGGCCACCGTCCAGGCGGCGAGTTGACCGACGCGCTTGGCGGCCTCGGCGAGACGTTCCTCGGGCAGCTCGCCGGAGATGACGGCGGCGACGATGGCGTCGCGCAGCTCGCGGGCGGCCTGCTCGTCGGCCCGTTCGCCACCGATGCAGATGGCGTCGGCCCCGGCGGCGAGGGCGCGGACCGTCGCCCCGGCGAAGCCGTACCGGTCGGCGACCGCGCGCATCTCCACCGCGTCGGTGACCACCACGCCGGAGAAGCCCATCTCGTCGCGGAGCAACCCGCCCAGGATGCGCTGACTCAGCGTCGCCGGCAGGTGCGGGTCGAGCGCGGGCACCAGCAGGTGACCGGTCATCACCGCCTGCACCCCGGCGGCCACGGCGGCGCGGAACGGGGCCAGTTCGCAGGCGTCCAGCCGGTCCCGGTCGGCGGTGATCCGGGGCAGGTCGTGGTGTGAGTCGACCCGGGTGTCGCCGTGCCCGGGGAAGTGTTTGGCGCAGGCCGCGACGCCGCCGGCCTGGAGCCCGCGGACCCAGGCGGCGGTGTGCCGCGCCACCAGCGCCGGGTCGGCGCCGAAGGAGCGGACGCCGATCACCGGGTTCGCCGGATTGGAGTTGACGTCGGCGTCCGGGGCGTAGTTGAGGGTGACCCCCGCCCTGGCCAGCTCGGCGCCGAGGTCGCGAGCGACGGCCTCGGTCAGCTCCGGGTCGTCGACAGCGCCGAGGGCGAAGTTGCCGGGCCGGGAACTGCCGTGCACCGACTCCAGCCGGGTGACGTCGCCGGCCTCCTCGTCGATCGCCACCATGACGTCCGGCCGTTCGGCGCGCAGCGTCGCGGTGAGGGCGGCCACCTGCTCGGTGTCGACGACGTTGCGGGCGAAGAGCACCACCGAGCCGAGACCCTCGCCGAGCCAGCGGCAGACCCATGGTGGTGGGGTGGTGCCGACGAAGCCGGGTTGCAGGACGGCGGCGGCGAGCGCCGGGAGGTGCCCGTTGGTGGTTGTCACGCCGCCCCCTCGCAGTGATCGATGTCGATCACCGGCGACGGTGCGCCCCCGTCGATCCGCTGGTTGCGCTCGCTCATGCGGCCCCCGTACCCCATCTCTCGCGCGCCCTCGGCGCACCGCCACCGGCAGGCGGTCCTGCCATGGTCACACTGAGCGATTCAATAGTCAATAAACCTTACAGTTGCCTGGCGGCCCGCTCCCCGGGGAGAGTGCGGGGATGGATCCCGTCCTGCTGGCCGACGCGACGAGCCCGGCCGACATCCCCGGCGTACGCCTGCTCGGCCTGGTGGTCGGCGCCCTGCTGCTCCTCGCCGCGATCCGGGCGATGTTCGGCCGACGCTGACCCGCCCCGCGTCGCGGACCGGTGTGACCGCGCTCCGCCGGGGTACGGCTCTCCCCATCAGCAGGTCCGCGTGCCGAAGGGGTAAGCCATGAAGATCGGATATTTTCTGTCCAGTGAGGAGTTCACTCCAGCCGAGTTGCTGGAGCAGGCGCGCGGTGCCGAACGGGCCGGCTTCGAGGCGCTGTGGATCTCCGACCACTACCACCCCTGGGTGGACGCACAGGGCCAGAGCCCGTTCGTCTGGTCGATGATCGGCGCGCTCAGCCAGGTCTGTTCGCTGCCGGTGACCACGGCGGTGACCTGCCCGACAGTGCGGATCCACCCGGCCGTGATCGCGCAGGCGGCGGCGACCAGCGCGGTGCTGCACGGTGGGCGCTTCGTGCTCGGCGTCGGCACCGGTGAGGCGCTCAACGAGCACATCTTCGGCGACGCCTGGCCGCAGGCCGACGTCCGGCTGGAGATGCTGGAGGAGGCCGTCGAGGTGCTGCGCGCCCTGTGGGACGGCGGCTTCGTCAGCCACCACGGCAAGCACTACACAGTGGAGAACGCGCGGATCTACACGCTGCCCGACACCCCACCGTCGATCTACGTCTCCGGCTTCGGCCCGAAGGCCATCGACCTGGCCGCGCGCATCGGTGACGGCTACGTGAGCACGATGCCCGACGGCGAGATGGTCCGGCGCTTCCGCGAGAACGGCGGCGGCGACAAGCCGTGCCAGGCCGGCTTCAAGGCGGCGTACGCGGACAGCGAGGAGGAGGGGTTGCGCATCGCGTACGAGCGCTGGCCCAACGCGGGGGTGCCGGGTGAGCTGTCCCAGGTGCTGCCCTCGCCGCGGCACTTCGAGCAGGCCGCCGAGTTGGTCAGGCCGGAGATGCTGAAGGAGGCGTTCGTCTGCGGCAACAGCGTCGACGCGCACCTGGAGATGATCGACCAGTACGCCAAGGCCGGCTTCGACGAGGTGTACGTGGCCAACACCGGCCCGCACTACCAGGGTCTGTTCGACCTCTACCAGCGCGAGGTCCTGCCCCGCCTGCGTTGAGCCGACGATCAACGGGCCCATGATCGTCCGAATGCGTTTCGGCGGTCATGGGCTCGGGTACCTCCGGCCCTCGATGAAACTGTCCACGCACTCGATGACGTTGCGCCGCGCGGCCCGCAGCCTTTTCGGCTGGAAGGCGCTACGGCCCAACCAACTGGCCGCCATGCGCGCCGTGATGAAGCGACGCGACGCCCTGGTGGTGTTGCCCACCGGCGCCGGCAAGTCGGCGATCTACCAGATCCCGGCGAGCCTGATCCCCGGCCCCACAGTGGTGATCTCCCCGCTGCTGGCCCTCCAGCAGGACCAGATCGCCTCCCTCAACGAGCGGCAACGCCCGGAGCTGCGGGCGGTGCGGATCAGCTCGAACGAGTCGCCCACCCAGCAGGCGGAGGCGATCACCGAGATCCGCGAGGGGCGGGCGGAGTTCCTCTTCATCACCCCGGAACAGCTCAGCAACCCGGACCGGATGGCCGAGGTCGCCGCGCTGAAGCCGGCCCTGGTGGCGATCGACGAGGCGCACTGCATCTCCGCGTGGGGGCACGACTTCCGCCCCGACTACCTGGCCCTCGGGCACCTCATCGACGGCATCGGCCGACCGCCGGTGGTCGCGCTGACCGCCACCGCCTCCCCTCCGGTACGCGACGACATCGTCGCCCGGCTGCGGCTGCGCGACCCGGAGGTGGTGGTCTCCGGGCTGGACCGGCCGAACCTGTTCGTCGAGGTCGCGCACTGCCCCACCGAGGACTACCGGTGGCGGCGACTGATCGCGCTGCTGAGCGACGACGAACGGCCCGGGATCATCTACGTGCCGACCCGGCGCGCCGCCGAGGAGTTGGCCACCCGGTTGACCGACGCCGGCTACCCGACGCAGTTCTACCACGGTGGGATGGCGGCCGGCGCACGCCACGAACTGCACGAGGCGTTCCTCGCCGACCAGGTCCCCATCATGGTGGCGACCTCGGCGTTCGGCATGGGCATCGACAAGCCGAACATCGCCTGGGTGGTGCACATGGCGCTGCCCGACTCACCCGACAGCTACTTCCAGGAGATCGGCCGGGCCGGCCGCGACGGGCAACCAGCCCGGGTGCTGCTGCTCTGGCAGGCCGAGGACGTGGGCCTGCAACGGTTCTTCAGCGGCGGCCTGCCCGACGTCGACGAGCTGCGCGACCTCGCCGCGCTGCTGCGCCGCAAGCCGGCCACCAAGACCGAACTGCGCGAGACCACCGGCCTCGGGCCACGCAAGCTGGGCCAGTACCTCTCCCTGTTGGAGCAGGTCGGGGCGGCCGAACCGCGCGCACGACAGCGCATCGGCGCGCCCCGTTACTCCCCCACCCCGACCGACGCCGCCGCGGCGGCGCTGGCCGAGGCGGAGCGCCAGCAGACGGTGACCCGGTCGCGCACCGACATGATGCGGGCCTTCGCCGAGACCCGGGCCTGCCGGGGGCAGACCCTGCTGGCCTACTTCGGCGAGCAGATGACGCAGGTCTGCGGCCACTGCGACAACTGCCACAACGGCACCAGCGTGGCCGACCAGGGCGCTGTGGGTCCGTTCCCGGTGCACAGCCAGGTGCGGCACCCGGAGTGGGGGTCCGGCATGGTGCTCTCCTACGAGGAGGACAAGATGACGGTCCTCTTCGAGGAGGTCGGGTACAAGACGTTGTCGGTGCGCGTGGTGTCCGAACAGGGCCTGCTGACCCTGGACTAGCCTGACCCGGGCGCCGGTTTCGGGCCCGGTGGATCGACCAACCAGAGCATCGATTGACCAAGCAGAGCAGGGCGGAAGGGGCGTTGTCGTGATCGAGCAGCCGGCGTACACCGGGTTCGGTTTCTCCGACGAGGAGTGGGGGTTGCTGGTCGGCCTGCCGCAGTCGGTGCTGACCGCGGCGAGCGCCGCCGAGTCCGACGGCACCCGCCGGACCATGGCGGAGAACGCGGCCGGGCTGGAGACCATCGCCGCCGGCCGGGAGTCGGCCAGCCCGCTGGTCGCCGCCGTGGCCGGCGAGATCGTCACCCGTGTCGGTGACCCGGACACCGGCGAGGAGTTGCCGGCCATTGCGCCCGCCGACCCCGGGGCGTACATCGACGACGTGCTGCTGCGGGCCGGCGAGGCCGGCGCGTTGCTGGCCGCGCGGGTCGACGAGGGCGAGGCCGGCGCGTACAAGCACTGGCTCGTGAAGATCGCCGAGCAGGTGGTGGGCGCCGCGTCCAGCGGGGGGTTGCTGGGCATCGGCGGCGAGTCGGTCAGCGACTCCGAGCGGCGTTTCCGCGACCGGCTCGCGCACGTGCTCATCGACTGACCGACGACAACGACGTGTCGGCCGGACCGGTCGGCTCGACGGCCAGCGCCGTGGAGTCGGCCGGCCGGATGCCGCGCAGCGCGACCAGCGCGGTGACCGCGCCCAGCAGCATCACCGCCATGGCGGCGTACGCGGCCAGGTGCAGCCCGTCGGTGAACGCGACAGCGGCGGCGTGCCGCACCGCGTCGGCCAGATCCGCCGGCAGCCCCTGGGCGACCGCGAGCGCACCGCCCAGGGTCTCCTGGGCCGCGGCTTCGGCGTCGGCGGGCAGGCCGGCCGGCAGGCCGTCGACAATCTCGCTGCGGTAGACCGCCGCGCCCACGCTGCCCAGGATCGCCATTCCCAACGCACCGCCCAGCTCGCTGCTGGACTCGGTCAGCGCCGACGCGACACCGGCCTGCTCCGGCGGCGCCGCGCCGAGGACCAGCTCGGTGACGAGGGACATCACCATCACCAGGCCGCCCGCGTAGACACTGGCGCCGACGAGCAGCAGCCACAGCGGCGTCTCCGGCGTGACCCGGGTCAGGACCACGAAGCCGACCACCGCGATCCCGAACCCCGCACCGATCAGGTACGCCCGTTCGACGCGCTGGGCCAGGGCGGCGGCGGCTGGCGCGATTCCACCCACGGCAAGGGACGGCACGAGGCTCCACAGCGCCGCCCGCAGCGGGCTCAGGCCGAGCACCAGTTGGAGGTGCTGGGTGGTGAAGATGGCGAAGCCGACGATGGCGAACATCGCCAACAGGTTCACAGCGAGCGACCCGGCGAAGCCGCGACGGCGGAACAGCGCGAGGTCGACCATCGGGTACGCCCGGGTCCGCTGCCGGTGCAGGAACAGCGCCCCCACCAGCAGACCGCCGACGATGGCGAGCACCCGCACCGGGCTGAGGCCGTCGCGGGCCATCTCCTTGATGCCGTAGATCACCGGCAGCAGGGCGCCGAGCGACAGTGCGGCGCTGACCAGGTCGAACCGCCCGGTCGCCGGGTTGCGGAACTCGGGCACCAGGAGCGGGGCGAGCAGGAGCAGCATCAGCATCGCCGGGATGTTGATGAGGAAGATCGAGCCCCACCAGAAGTGCTCCAGCAGGATGCCGCTGAGCACCGGACCGATCGCGATGCCGCCGGTGAGGGTGGCGGTCCAGATGGCGATGGCGGTGCCGCGCTGCTTGGCGTCGTGGAACATGTTGCGCACCAGGGCGAGCGTCGAGGGCATCAGGGTGGCCCCACCGACGCCGAGCACGGCACGCGCGGCGATCAGCGTCGCGGTGCTGTCGGCGTACGCGGCCAGCAGCGACGCCGCCCCGAACGCGATGGCGCCGATCAGCAGGAGCCGGCGTCGGCCGATCCGGTCACCCAGGGCACCCATGGTGATGAGCAGCCCGGCCAGCACGAAGCCGTAGATGTCGAAGATCCACAGTTGCTCGGTGGCGGTGGGGCGCAACTCCGCGCTGATGAACGGGACGGCGAAGTAGAGCACCGACACGTCCATCGAGACCAGGAGCAGCGGCAGCATCAGCACCGTGAGCCCGATCCACTCCCGCCGGCCCGCTCGCGGTGCCGGTGTGGTGGTGATCATCATGGTCACTTCCCCTTCTGCGTATGTCGTACGCTGTTATGCGTAGACCATACGCAGAACTAGGATGGCGGGGCAAGGAGGACATGTGGCGGCGAAGACAGACGACAGCGGGCCCGTGCTCCCGGCGTCCATCGAGAGCGCGTGGGGGCTACGGGAGCGACCACCCAAGGGCCCCCGGCCGGGAATGAGCGTGCCCGCCATCGTGGACGCCGCCGTACGCGTGGCCGACGCCGACGGCTTGGCGGCCGTCTCGATGAGCCGCGTGGCCAAGGAGTTGGGCGCCGCGACCATGGCCCTCTACCGGTACGTCGGCTCGAAGGACGAGCTGCTCATGCTCATGGTGGACACCGGGTACGGCCCACCCCCCGGACCGCCCGCGCCGGAGGACGACTGGCGCGCCGCCCTCACCCGGTGGGCCTGGGCCGAGCACGAGGCACTGCGGCAACGGTCCTGGCTGCTGCACGTGCCGATCAGCGGCCCACCGATCACCCCGCAGCAGCTCGGCTGGATGGAGGACGGGCTGCGCTGCCTCGACGGCACCGCGCTCGGCGAGGGCGAGAAGATGTCGGTGCTCCTGCTGATCACCGGGTACGTCCGCAACGAGGCCACCCTCACCTCGCAGGTCGCCGAGGGCGGCCGGGCGGCCGGCGTCGAGCCCAGCGAGATGATGCCGGCGTACGGCCGGCTGGTGGCCCGACTCATCGACCCGGCCCGCTTCCCCGCGCTACACCGGGTGCTGAGCGCCGGCGTGCTCGCCCAGGACGACGACCCCGACGACGAGTTCACCTTCGGCCTGGACCGGATCCTCGACGGCGTCGAGGCGCTGATCCGCCGCCGAACGGGCTGAGGGAGTTCCATGCTGCCGAGAGACACCATCGACACCCGGGTCCTGCCACCGGGCGAACGGTTCGGCATGTGGCTGGACCTGGTGGCGCGCACCTCGGTGCCGCTGCGCATGCAGTCCGCGCACACCGACGACTTCGCCGCCCGCGCCGACTTCATAGCGCTCGGCCCGATCCAGTTGGTGCAGTACGAATACCCGTCCCTGGATGCCACCCGGACCCCGAAGCTGGTCCGTCAGGCCGACCCGGAGCTTTACATCCTCGCCCTCACCACCGGCGGCATCGGCACGTCCAGCCAGGGCGGCCGCCGCAGCGAGATTCTGGCCGGCAACTTCACCTTCTACGACGCGTCCCGGCCGCACGACGTCTGTCACCACGCCACCGAGCCCAACCGGGACCAGGCCAGCTCGATCGTCACGATGATCCCGCACTCCGCCCTGCCACTGCCACCACAGCGGATGGCCGCGCTCTACGGGGGCCAGATGTCCGGCAGCGAGGGGATCGGGGCGCTGCTGGCGCAGTTCCTGCTCCAGGTGACAGGGCACCCCGAGCAGTACCATGCCGCCGACGCCAGCCGGCTCGGCGCGGTGGGGCTCGACCTGGCCACCACAATGCTCGGCCGGCACCTCGTCGCCGAGGACGCCGTACCCACCGAGGTCCGCCGCCGCGCGCTGCTCACCCAGGTGCAGTCGTACATCCACCGCCACCTCGGCGACGCGACGCTCGGCCCGCAGGTCGTCGCCGACGCCCACCACATCTCGGTGCGGTCCCTGCACCGGTTGTTCGAGGCCGAGGACGCCACTGTGGCGTCGTACATCCGGGATCTGCGGCTCGCCCGGTGCCGGCGGGACCTGACCGACCCGGCGCTGCGCAATCAGCCCGTGCAGACCGTCGCGGCGCGGTGGGGGTTCCCCGACAAGGCCCACTTCAGCCGGGCATTCCGGGCCGCGTACGGCACCACCCCGCAGGAACACCGCGACGGTGGCTCGGATTTGGCGCGGATCGTCAACCGCCAGGCGTCTACTGTCAACTCGCTGCCGGCAGACTGACACCAACGCGGCCGGCCATCACCTGGTGGGCCGCCAACGGGGGCCGTGGCGAGGCGCCCGCCGCCCTCGCGCGGCGGGCGGCCGCCCGGTGGTACCCCGCTGACGCCCGAGGCTCCGGTCCCGTCGCGCTTCCCCCCAGAATCGCCGACGGGGCCGGTCAGGACTTCTCCAGCAGCTCCAGGACGACCCGCTCCGCCTCCTCGCGAGGCGCCCGCGGATCCAGCGACGCCACCACCCCGTCGTGATAGAGGTCGACCACCCTCGGGTCCACGTAGGACGCCCGAGCCACCGTCGGCGTGTTGCCCAGCAGCTCCGCCACCGCACGCATCACGGCGACCACCGCCTTGCGTCGGGCGGTCACGGAGCGGGCCGGACCGGCGGTGGCCAATTCGGTGGCCGCGAGCACTGTCGCGTGCCAGGTGCGGAAGTCCTTCGCGGTCATCTCCCCACCGCTGGCATCGCGGAGGTAGCCGTTGACCTCGTCGCTGCGCACGTCGCGCCACTCCCGGCCGTCCCAGTAGCCGAACAGCCGCTCCGCCCGTCGCCGACGACGGCGCAGATTGGCCAGCACCTGGCACAGCTCCGGGTCCTCGATCCGGCGTACCTGCTCGATGCCCCCCTTCGCGGGAAACACGAGCACCACGCAGCCGCCTCGGGACCGGGCATGCTCGGGGCGCAGGGTGGCGACCCCGTACGTCGGGTCGTCGCCGGCCGCGTACTGGTCGCTGCCGACCCGGAACATCCCCATGTCCAGCAGTCGGGCCACAGTGGCCAGCACCCGGTCCCGGCCCAGTCCACGCCCGTCCAGGTCGCGGCCCACGCGCTCACGCAGCGCCGGCAGCCGCCGGGCCACCTCCAACACGCGGTCGAACTTCGCCTCGTCCTGCTTCTCCCGCCACCGCTGGTGGTAGACGTACTGCTTGCGTCCGGCCGCGTCGATTCCGATCGCCTGGATGTGCCCGTTCGGGTGCGGCGCGATCCACACGTCCTGCCAGGCCGGCGGGATGACCAACTCCCGCAGCCGGGCCAGGACATCCGGATCCCGCACCGGAGCCCCGGAAGGGTCGACGAAGAGCCAACCCCGTCCGCGCCGACGCCGTCCGTACCCCGGTCGACCCGGGTCGCTACGCCGCAACCGCACCGGAGACCCGCACCACCCTCTCCACCTCGGCCACGGCGGCCAGCACCTCGTCGAGGCGTAGAGCCGCCATCGTCGGGTGGCTTCCTACCCCGTCCCACCTGGGCCAATCCACCTCGCCGGCCCAGAGCACCCGGTGCCGTGGCCGGTCCGGTGGAGGCCCCCAGTGCGCTGGTGGCACCGGCCCGAAGAGGACTACCGACGGGGTGCCGTACCCGGTGGCCAGGTGAGCGACGCCGGTGTCCCCGCTGACCACCAGCCGGGCGTCGGCCACCAGCGCGGCGAGCGCGCCCAGGTCGGTCCGGCCGGCCAGCACCGCGTCCGCGCTCAGGCCCGCCGCCTCGGCCACCCGGGCCGCCAACGCCCGTTCGTCGGCCGAGCCGGTGAGCAGCACCCGGTGCCCCTGGTCGGTCAGTGCCCGGGCCAGCGCGGCGAACCGCTCGGCGGGCCACCGCTTGGCCGGGATCTTGCTGCCCGGGTGCAGCAGTGTGACACCGCTGGGCAGCCCCGCCGAAGCGGGCCGACGCAGGCTGAGGTCGCCGCGGTCGGCCGGGATGTCGTACCAGGACAGCAGCCGGCACCACCGGTCCACCTCGTGCTCGTCGACTGCCCAGCGCGGGCCGTCGGCGCAGCCGGCGTCCGGGCTGGCGAAGGCGAGCAGCCGACCGGGCCCCGTGGCCGCGAGCAGCCGGTGCGACTGCGGGCCGCGTCCGTGCAGGTTGACAGCGATCCACGGGGCCGACCCCACCCGGAGAGGGCGATCCAGCCCTGCGGTGTCCACCAGCCGGTCGACGCCACCGACCAGGTCGACCAGCGGTGCCAGCCAGCCGGGCGCGGCGAGCGCCAGCTCCCGCGACGGGTACGCGGCCCGCAGCGCCCGCAGCGCGGGCACCGCGGTCACCAGATCGCCGACGCCGAGGGCGCGCAGCACGAGGATCACGGGTACGAGGTTTCCTGCTCGGCGCAGACCACCATCTCGCGCACCGCGCAACCGGGCGGCTGGTTGAGCGCGAACATGATCGCGGCGGCGGTGTCGGCAGGCTCGTTGAGGTTCGCGTCCGGCCCCGGCTTGTACTGCGGGTCACGTTCGTCGAAGAACGCGGTGCGCATTCCACCCGGGATGAGCAGGGTGACGCCGACCTGACCGGCCAGCTCGGCGGCGAGGGCTCGAGTGAACCCCACCACGCCGAACTTCGCGGCGCAGTACGCGGTGGCGTCGCTGACCGCCTTGACGCCCAGGGTGGAGGCGACGGTGACGATGCGGCCTCGGGAGGTCAGCAGGAACGGCAGCGCGGCCCGGATCACCGCCGCGGTGGCCAGCAGGTCGACGGCGACGATCCGGTCCCAGGTCTCCCCGGGCAGATCGGCGAGTCGGCCCGGCACGTCGGTGCCGGCGGCGGTCACCACGGCGTCCAGGCCACCGGCCTGCTCGGCGAGGTGCTGGGTGGCCACCTCGGCGGCTCGCGTGTCGGCCAGGTCGCACTCGGTCCAGGACACCCCGTCGACCGGCGGCTGGCGGTCCAGCACGAGCGGTCGGCCACCGGAGGCGGCCACAGCGGCGACCACAGCGGCACCGAGGCCGCTGGCGCCGCCGGTGACCAGGACCGTGGGCCCGGCGCCGGGCCGCGTGGCGGTCATCGGGTCCGCTCCGCAAGCGTGCGGACGATCAGGTCGGTGGTGGAACGACCGTCCAGATAGGGCACCACCACTGTGTTCCCACCCCAGCGGCGCAGGACCTCCGCCTCCGGCAGTGTGGCGCTCGCGTCCCCACCGCCGGTGGCGTAGTCACCGCCCTTGACCCACACGTCGGGGCGCACCCAGGACAGCGCCGTCTCCGGGGTCGGCTCGTCGAAGATGAGGACCGCGTCGACGCAGCTCAGGGCGGCCAGCAGTCGGGCGCGGTCAGCCTCGGACTGCACCGGCCGATCCGGTCCCTTCAACCCGGCCACGCTGGCGTCGGAGTTCAAACAGACGATCAGGCAGTCGCCGAGCTGCCGGGCCGCCTCCAGGGTGGCCACGTGCCCGGCGTGCAGCAGGTCGAAGCAACCGCCGGTCGCCACGACGGTGCCACCCGCGGCGCGTACCTCCCCCAGGAGCGTGGCCACGGCGGCTACTCCCACCCGGTCGGCCACCGCAGCACCTCGTGGTACCGGCCTGAGGGTTCGCGGCCCCGGCGCACTCCTGGCCCGCACCGCAGGCGCCGACGGAGGCAGGGCGGTGGCCACTCCCCCACCGGCCACGAACGCGGACGCCTCGGCGACCGCCACCTGCACCGCCTCGGAGACCAGCGCGCCATGGGCCAGTGCGAGGCTGGCCGCCGCAGCGAACCGGTCGCCGGCACCGCAGGTGTCCCCCTCTGCGCTACCCGGCGTCGGCACCACCAGCGGCGTCGACCCGGCGTGGCAGAGCAGCGCGCCGTCGCCGCCCAGCGTCACGGCGACCGCGCCAGCCCGCCAGCGCCGCCGCAGCCCCTGGGCGCCCCGGGACGCGGTGGCCAGTCGGGAGGCGCCGGGCAACGCGGGGACCAGCTCGCGCACCTCGGACTCGTTCGGGGTGGCCAGGTGTACGCCGGGCACGGCCGCCGGGCCGCGCGGATGCGGGTCCCACACCACCGGCGCGCGGGTGGCGGCCAACGCGTCGCGCAGCGCGGGCTGCCGGGCCACCCCCCGGCCGTAGTCGCTGACCAGCACCGCCGACGCCGCGGCGATCACCCGGAGCACCTCGTCGGAGGGCTGACCCGGCTCCCCGGACGTGCCGCCCCGGTCGTGGCGCAGGAGCACCCGCCCCCGGGCCCGCAGCCGGATCTTCTCCGGCGTCGCGCCGGAGAGGGCCAGTGGGTACACCTGCACGCCGGCAGCCGCGAGCAGAGCGCTCAGCCGGGCCCCGCCGGCGTCGTCGGCGAGCGCTGTCACCAGCACCACCTCGGCGCCCTGCGCGGCGGCGAACACCGCCGCCAGCCCGGCTCCCCCCGGCCGGTCGGTGGCCACGGTCTCGTCGAGCACCGGGACCGGGGAATCCGGGCAGAGCCGGTTCACCACACCTTCCACATCCCGGTCGAGCAGGGTGTCCCCGAGCACCACCACCGGTCCCCTCACGCTTGCCTCCTCATCCTCACGCGTCGACCCGCTGTCCGGCTCACGCGTCGATCTGCTGTCCGGGCCCGCCGTCGAGCACCACCTCGACCCCGCTGCGTACCGGCGCGGCAGGCAGCCGACCGGCCGGTGCGGGCTCGCCGGGCGCGGGGGGGACGACCGCCGGATCGGCGGCCGCCGCCAGCGCGGCGGGCAACTCCTGTTCGAGGTACTCGCAGAGCAGATGACTGGTCACCAGGTGCAGCTCCTGGACGACCTGGGTGTCCGGGGACGCGACGGCCAGCACGTCGTCGCAGGCGTCGGCGAGCGGATTGGGAGCGGCGCCGGTGAGCGCCCAGGTGGTCACCCCGACGTCGCGGGCCGCCTGCGCGGCGGCGACCAGGTTGGGGCTGGTTCCGCTGGTGCTCAGCAACAGCAGGATGTCGCCCGGGCGGCCGTGGGCGCGCACCTGGCGGGCGTACACGTCGGTGTATCCGTAGTCGTTGGCGATGGCGGTGAGCGCGCTCGTCTCGGCGTGCAGCGCGATCGCGGAGAGCGGCTGACGGTCGTCGTGCAGCTTGCCGACCAGCTCGGCGGTGAGGTGCTGGGCCTCGGCTGCGCTACCGCCGTTGCCGGCCACCAGCAGGCGAGCACCGGCCGCCAGCCGGTGGGCCAGGTCCGCGCCCCAGCGCGCCAACTGTCGCTCACACAGTCGGTACGGCACCAACGCCGCCGCGAGATTCGTCAGGTGGGTGTCGAGCAGGCTGCCCGCCGGCATCAGGCCACCACCCGGGTCGGCCGGCGCACGGCGGCCACCTCGCTGTAGACCTCGACCAGCCGCTCTGCGGTCGCCGCCCACGAGTACCTCTCCCGGGCCCGCTCACGCGCCGCCGTCGCGTACGCGAACCGCCTGATCCGGTCGTCGAGCAACCCCTGGATCGCGGCGGCCAGCGCGCGTGGGTCCCGGGCCGGCACGAGGTCACCTGTCGTCCCGTCGACAACTGTGTCCCGGATGCCGCCCACGGCAGTGCCGACGACCGGCACCCCACAGGCCATCGCCTCCAGCGGGGTCAACCCGAACGGCTCGTACCAGGGCGCCGCGACCAGCAGGTCCGCCGAGCGGTACCAGCGGCCCATCTCCTCCCGGGGCACCGCGCCGACCAGGTGCACCCGGTCGGCCACCCCGCACGACTCCGCGAGGGCCCGCAGCCGGCGGGCGTACGGGTCGGTCTCCAACAGCCCCTCGGGTGGGCCGCCGACGACCACGCACTCGGCGTCCGGGACCAGCGCCATCGCGCGGATCACGGTCTGGAAGCCCTTGCGCTCGACAAGCCGACCCACTGTGAGGATCCGGGCTCGTCCCGGTTCCCGGTCGGCGGCCGGCCCGAGCGGGGCGAAGGTGGCGAGGTTGACCCCGGAGGGCACCACTGTCATCCGGGACCGGGGCACACCCATCCGGACCAGCTCGCCCACCTCGTCGCGGCACTGCGCGACGATCCGGTCCACCGAGCGGCCCAGCTCCCGCTCGTAGGAGACCCGTCGGGCCGGGCTGGTGTCCTGCACACCCTGGTAGCGACGCTTCACAGTGCCCAGCGCGTGGTACGTCTGCACCACCGGCACCCCGGTCTGCCGCCCGGCGGTCAGCCCGGCCAGGCCGCTCATCCAGAAGTGCGCGTGGATCACCTCGGGCACCCAGTCGCCGCCGCGCCAGCGCTCGATCAGCCAGTTGCTGAACTCCCGCATGTGCGGCAGCAGCGCGTCCTTGGCGACCGGCTCGGCCGGGCCGGCCGGCACGTGCACCACGTCGTACCCGTCCGGGCTGCGGACGGTCACCGGCAGGTCGGGCGCGTCGCGGCGGGTGTAGACCCGCACCTCGTGCCCGGCGGCGGCGAGCGCGGCGGACAGCTCCGCGACGTGCGTGTTCTGGCCGCCGGCGTCCTCCCCTCCGAGGACGGCGAGCGGGCTGGCGTGCTCCGAGATCATCGCGATCCGCATACTTCCTCCTCCAGCAGCCGGTCCCAGTCAGCGAGGAAACGGTCGAGGCCGTACCTGTCGCGAGCGGCGGTTCGCGCCGCCGCTCCGGCCTGCCGCGCGGTAGCCGGTTCGGCGATGAACCGGCGGGCGGCGTCGAGCAGGGTGTCGGTCCGGGTGGCGAGCGCCCCCGCCTCCGGGGGCACCGCCATCACCGCCTCGGTGGTGGCGAGCGCGACGACCGGCATGCCGATCGACATCGCCTCGATGAGGCTCAGCCCGAGGGAGGTCCACCGGCACAGGTGCAGGTACGCCCTTCGCCGGGCCAGTTCGGTGTGCATCCGCTCCTGGGGCACGTCGTCGTGGCTGGTCAGCCGGTCGGCAGGCAGCCCGAGGTGGTCGGCCAGGCCGGCGACGCCCATGCCGAAGACGTCCAGCGGCGCGATCTCGGCGAACTGGGGCAGCAGGTCGGTGCCGGTGACCCGACCTCGCCGTACCGGCTCGTTGATCACCACGGCGAGCCGGTCCAGTTCGCCGGTGTAGGACGCGGAGGGGGCGACGATGCCGTGGTCGACCACTGTGGTGCGGGTGGCGCCGGTGTCCCAGAAGATCTGGTTGAACCCGGTGACGTGGGCGATGAGCAGGTCGTCGCGGTCGGCCATCGGGTGGCGGGTGTTCGGCACGTCGCCCTTGGGGGTGTTGTGCTCGACGTAGATCGCGGGAAGGTCGCGCCCAGGGCGGCGACGAAGCCACTGCTCGGCCCGGTCGATCTCCTCGGGGCGTTGCAGGATGACCATGTCGACGTCAGCGCTCGGCAGCTCCTCCGGGCTGACCTCGACAGCGCTGTCCGGCCACGGGTAGGTGCGGGCCCGGCCGAGGCCGTACGGGCCGCGGTCGGGTGTGGTGGGAATCAGGTAGCGATGGCTGCCGTGCACGAACGACGTGGTCCAGGAGCCGTGCACGTGCCAGAGCAGGATGTTCATCGGCCGCCACCACCGCTGACGGCGAGGGTCCGGAGCGCGTCGACCACGTCGCCCGGGTCGACGCCACTGAGGCAGGGGTGCCCGGGGACCGGGCAACTGGCCGCCCGGGTGTCCCGGCAGGGAGCGGCGGCGTCGCCGAGCCGGACGGTGGGCACCCGGTAGGGCCCCCACTGGCCGAACGGGACGGTCGGCGCGAAGAGACTCACCACCGGCACACCGGCGGCGGCCGCCAGGTGCGCGGGCCCGGTGTTGCCGACCACCACCGCGCTGGCGTCCGCGACGATAGCGGCCAGGCCGGCCAGGTCGGTGCGGCCACCCAGGTCGGTGCCGCCGGCCGCGGCGACCCGGGCGGTGACCGCGCGCTCGTCCGGGCCGCCGGTGACCAGCACCCGGTGCCCGGCGTCGGCCAGCGCCCCGACGATCCGGGTGGCCACCTCGGGCGGGCAGGCCCGGCTCGACGCGGCCGACCCGGGGTGCAGCACCACGTAACCTGGATCGCCGAGGTCGGCCGGGCGCGGCGGCACGGCGTCCCGGCGGAGCCGCAGGACCGGTTCGTCGCCGTCGGGCAGACGGTGGCCCGCGGCGGCGGCAAGGGAGAGGGCACGTTCGGGTTCGGGCACGCCCACCGGAACCCGGTGCCTGATGTCCAGCAGCGAGCCCGGATAGTCGTCGCTGATCGCCGCGATCCGGTCGATCGCCGCCATCCGCAACAGCAGCGCCAGCGGCAGGGCGGACTGGTGGAACGAGGTGAACACCACCGCCTGGTCCGCGCCGACAGCGCCCAGCCGCGCGGACAGGCTCCGCATGGCCTCCGGATCGACCGGCCCAGGGTTGGGGTCGATCCACGGCAGCGGATGCTCAATGATCTCGTCGACGCCGGGCAACAGGTTGGCGGCGGCCCTGCCGCGCGGCCCGCACAGCAGCACCACCCGCTCCGCTCCGGCCGCGACGGCACGGATCGCCGGGCCGGTGACCAGCACGTCACCGGCCGAGTCCGAGCGGACCACGAGCGCCGTCCGTACCGGTTCGGTGGGCGGGGTCGAGGGCTGCACGGCCTGTTGGCGACGCAGGATCTCCGCCACCGCCGCCGGCAGATCGGTGGCCACCCACCCGGCGGCGGCGACCTCCTCCGGCCGGGTCACCGGGGTGGGCACCAGCACCGCCGCGGCCCCGGCGGCCATGGCGGCGCCGACGTCCCGGCCGATGTCGCCCACGAGTACGCAGCGGGACGGCGTCGTGCCCAGCTCGCGGGCAGCGGCGTACACCAGGCCCGGCGCCGGTTTGCGGCAGTCACAGCCGTCGGCGTCGTCGTGCGGGCAGACCAGCCACGCGTCGAACCGGCCCAGCAGCTCCTCGACGCGGGCGTGCACCGCCCGCATCTGCTCACCGGTGAAGTAACCCCGGGCCAGGCCCGACTGGTTCGTGACGACCGCCAGCCGCAGACCGGCCGAGCGCAGCCGGTCCAACGCCGCCCGCGCGCCCGGCACCGGCCGCACCTTCTCCGGGTCGCCGTTGTACGGCACGTCCTCGATCAGGGTGCCGTCGCGGTCCAGCAGCACCGCGTCGTAGAGCACCGCTCGGGGGCTTGCGACAAACCTGGAACCGGCGCGGTCAGCAGCGGCGTACACCTGGGCTGACCTGCGCTGATACGGATCCTCCTGGTCCTGTCGCACAGCCGGCGGGTTCCCTGCGCCCCGAGGAGTAAACGTCGTCGTCAAGGGGGTGGGCCAGCGCCGCCAGCGATGCCCCGGGTCGGCCTTACCCGCCGTCCGAGAGAAGCTAACCCGGTCAGTTGTTAGCCCGTGCCGCGCCCCGGGTATGGGATCCCGGTGGCGATTGTGGAGAAAGTGATCGACGCCTCCCCGCAGCAGGTGTTCGACGTGCTCGCGGACGGGTGGACGTACAGCGACTGGGTGGTCGGCACGGCGCACATGCGGGACGTGGACGACGCCTGGCCCCGGGTGGGCAGCCAACTGCACCACCGTGCCGGGCCGTGGCCGCTCTCCTTGCAGGACGCCTCGACGGTGCTGGTCTGCGAGCCGCCGCACCGGCTCGTGCTCAAGGCCGGGCTCTGGCCGGCGGGCGAGGCGATAGTGGCCTTCACCCTGGAGCCGGTCGGCGACGACGCCACCCGGGTACGCCTCGGGGAGGACTTCGCGGCTGGCCCACTGCGGTGGGTCCACAACAAGATCAACGATCTGGTGCTGCACCTGCGCAACCGGGAGACGCTGGACCGGCTCGCCGACATCGCCACCCGACAGAAGGGGGCCTCGTGACCCGGACCGTTGTGGTGACCGGCGCGAGCGCCGGCGTGGGCCGGGCCGTCGCCCACGCGTACGCGGCCCGCGGCGCTCGGTTGGCGCTGCTGGCTCGGGGCGAGGCGGGTCTGGCCGCCGCCGAGCGGGAGTGCCGGCTGCGCGGCGCGACCGACGTGCGGGTGTACCAGGTCGACGTGGCCGACGCGGGCGCGGTGCAGCAGGCCGCCGACGACGTGGTGCACCGCTGGGGCGGCATCGACGTGTGGATCAACAATGCGATGGCGTCGGTGTTCGCGCCGGCCTGGGAGATTCCGGCGCGTGAGTTCCGTCGGGTCACCGAGGTCACCTACCTGGGCACTGTGCACGGCACCCTCGCCGCGCTGCGGCACATGCGGGCGCACGGGCGGGGCACGATCGTGCAGGTGGGCTCGGCGTTGGCCTACCGGGGGATCCCGCTCCAGTCGGCGTACTGCGCCAGCAAGCACGCCGTCCAGGGGTTCAACGACTCGCTGCGCGCCGAACTGCTGCACGACTGCCCGGCTGTGAAGTTGTCAATGGTGCAGCTTCCCGCTGTCAACACGCCGCAGTTCTCCTGGGTCCGCACCCGGCTCCCCCGGCATCCGCAGCCGGTGCCCCCGATCTTCACTCCGGAACTGGCCGCCCGGGCCATCGTCTGGGCCGCCGACCGCGGCACCAGGGAGCTGAACGTGGGTGGCCCGACCTGGCAGGCGCGGGTGGGCGACGCCCTGTTCCCCGGCCTGCTGGACCGGAAGCTGGCCCGCGACGGCTACGACAGCCAGCAGACCGGTGAGAAGATCGATCCGGCGACCTGGCGGGACAATCTGGATCACCCCGGCGATGCCGACACGGACCGGGGCACGGCGGGTGTTTTCCGCGAACAGGCGCGTAACCGTTCCGCGGCGCTCTGGGTCGGTACGCACAAACCGGCGCTCTCCGGTGTCGCGCTCGCCGTCGCGGCACTCGCCCTCAGCGCTGTCGCTCGCCGTCGACGCTGACCACCACAAGCCTCTGACCAGGGCCTAGACGCCCGCTCCCGGTAGGCGGCGAGGGTCCGCAACGCCCGGAAGGGGTGCCTCCCTCGGACCGAATCCGGGAACTAGATACCCTTTCCATGACCCTTGTCCGCAAACCGAGGATGACCGACATGATCAAGCCGGTGCAGTTGCCGTCGCCGTGGCGGGACGCACGCCTGACCGTCGTCGTGCCCACGTACAACGAGGCGGGCAACCTCCCGACGCTGGTCGAGCGACTGCTCGCGCTGCCGCTGCCGGGGCTGCGCATCCTCGTCGCCGACGACAACTCCCCCGACGGCACCGGGGAGGTGGCCGACAAGCTGGCCATCGAGCACCCCGACCGGATCGAGGTCGTGCACCGCGCCGGCAAGGAAGGCCTCGGCCGGGCGTACGTGGACGGGATGACCCGGGCGATCGAGGGCGGCGCCGAGTACGTGGCGCAGATGGACGCCGACCTCTCGCACCCGCCCGAGGCGCTGCCGGGGATGCTCGGCGCGCTGCTCTCCACCCAGGCCAGCGTGGTGATCGGTTCCCGGTACGTGCCCGGTGGCGAACTGGACGAGAACTGGCCGCTCTACCGCCGGGCGCTCAGTGGCTGGGCCAACCTTTACGTCCACACCCTGCTGCGGGTACGCATCCGGGACCTCACCGCCGGCTTCAAGATCTGGCAGGCCGAAGCCCTGCGCGACATCGACCTGGAGCGGGTGCAGTCCAACGGCTACAGCTTCCAGGTGGAGATGCACTACCTCGCCACCAAGCTGGGGCACACCATCCTGGAGGTGCCGATCCGCTTCGAGGAGCGGCGCGACGGCGTCTCCAAGATGACCACCGCGACAAAGGTGGAGAGCGCGCTCATGCCCTTCCGCCTCCGCAGCAAACACCGCAACATCACCCGCTGACCCACCCACCCCGCCTCACCCCCACCCCACCCCAGCCGGGGTGATCAAGAGGTTTGCGTCGCCAGTGCCGGAAAATCTGACGCAAAGCTCTTGATCACCAGGGCTCTCAGGGGGTTGGGGGTTGGGCCGGGTAGATGGCGCGGTGGGCGGTGGAGATGGCTGCGGCGTAGGCGCGGCCGGTGAGGGCGCGGTCGCGGGCCAGCGCGGCACGGGCCGCGTTCGCGCCCGGAGCGCCGTGCACACCGCCGCCGGGGTGCGCCGACGCGCTGGCCAGGAAGAGCCGGTCCACCGGGGTGTCCGCCCGGCCCAGGCCAGGGATCGGGCGCAGGAAGAGCTGCTGGTACGCGGCGGCGGTCCCGCCGCCGAGCGCGCCACCGACCAGGCTCGGGTTGCCCTTCTCCAGGTCGGCCGGTCCGGCCACGTGTCGGCCCACGATCAGGCTTCGGAAACCCGGGGCCGCCGCCTCCAGCGCGTCCTCCATCCGCTGTACGTGCCCGGCGACCTCCTCGGCCCGCCAGTTCCGCCGGAACGGCAGATGGGTGTACGACCAGAGCGACTCGGTGCCCGGCGGGGAGTGGCTCGGGTCCGCCACCGACATCTGCCCGACCAGCAGGAACGGGTCGCGGGGCAGTTCGCCACGGGCCAACTCGCTGGCGTAGTGGGTGAGCCCGTTCAGGTCCGCGCCGAGGTGCACCGTGCCGGCGCCGGCCAACTGCCGGTTCGCCCAGGGCACCGGCGCGGAGAGCGCCCAGTCCACCTTCAGCGTGGAGCCGTCCCACCTGAAGTGCGCCAGGTCCTCCACCAGCCGGGACGGCAGCGCCGCCGCGCCCACCAGGTCGAGGTAGAGCGCAGGCGCCGGCACGTCGGCGAGCACGGCCCGCCGGGCCCGCCACAGCGCGCCGCCGACGGTCCGGACCCCCATCGCCCGGCCCCGGGCGGTGAGCACCCGGTCGGCACGGGCACCGTAGATGATCGTCCCGCCGCGCGCCTGTAGCCGATCCACCAGCGCGTTGGTGATCTGCTGCGCGCCGCCGTTCGGCACCGGCCAGCCGACCTGCTGGCCGAGCATCGCCAGCAGCCAGCCGTACACCCCGGAGCCGGCCTCCTCCGGGGAGAGATCGGTGTGCAGGGCGCAGCCGGCCAGCAGGGCCGGCCCGCCGGGACCGTCGAAGAGTTCGTCGCCAAGCTTGCGGACCGGTACGACCAGGCGCCGCGCGAGTCGCAGCGCGCCGGCGACGCGCAACCGACGCAGCAGGCCCAGCCCCCCGCGTACCGGCGGGAACGGCGAGGTGATCGCCTCCAGCATCGGCTCGGCCACGTCGAGCCAGTCGGTGTACGCGTTGAGCCAGCGCTTTCCGTCCCCGGGTGCGAACTGCTCCAGCGACGCGGCTGTGACGTCCGGATCCCGGTTGATCACCGCTGCTCGACCGTCCGGCAGCAGGTGCGCCAGCACGTCCGGCGAGTGCCGCCAGGACAGCCCGTGTCGGCCCAGGTCCAGGCCGCCCAGCACCGGCGAGGCGTACCCGAGGGGGTAGAACGAGCTGTAGAGGTCGCTCAGGTAGCCGGGGGCGGTGACCTCGGCGGAGCGGACAGCGCCGCCGGGCACCGCTGTCGCCTCCAGCACCACCACGTCCCAGCCGGCGTCGGCCAGCAGGTTGGCCGCCACCAGGCCGTTGTGCCCGGCGCCGACGACGACGGCGTCCGCGCTCTGCGCGGTGGTGGTTGTCATCGGATCCGCCTACCCGGCGCGCAACCGGGCGAAACGCGTTTGCCTCGTCGAGGCCGGGGCATCCAGCGCCGCATGTACACGGTTGCGCAGCTGGTGGGCGGGGTGTGGGGTGCGGGCGGCGACGGCGGCGAACTGGTGGTGCGTGATCCGGCGGACGACGCGCCGGTGAGCACGGTGCCGGTGGCCACTGCCGACGAGGTGGGCAAGGCGACCCAGGCGGCCCGCAACGCGGCGGCCCAGTGGGCGGCGACCGCCCCGGCGGAACGGGCGGCGGCGCTGCACCGGGCAGCGGACGCGGTGGAGGCGGTCATCGAGGAGATGGCGGCGGCGGTCACCGCGGAAATGGGCAAGCCGTTGGCGGACGCCCGCGGCGGCGTCGAGGCGGGGATCGGCACCCTGCGACAGTATGCGGAACTGGCACCGCTGCGCGGTGGGCGCACGCTGAACGGCGAAACCGACGCGCTGGACTTCCTGACCCCCCAGCCACGCGGGGTGGTCGCGGCGATCACCCCGTGGAACGACCCGGTGGCGGTCTCCTGTGGGCTGCTCGGCGCGGCCCTGGTGACCGGGAACGTGGTGCTCTACAAGCCGAGCGAACGGACACCGGCGACGGGTTGGCTGCTGGCCCGGGCACTGGACCAGGCACTGCCGGCCGGGGTGTTGTCACTGCTCACCGGTGGCCCGGAGGTGGGCGCGGCGCTGGCGGCGCAGGACGTCGACGTGGTGGCCCACGTGGGTTCCACAGCGACCGGACGGGCGATCGCCGCCGCGGCGGCCCGTACCGGCGCGAAGGTGCTCCTGGAGAACGGCGGCAGTGACCCGTTGATAGTGGACGCGGGCGTCGACCCGGAGTGGGCGGCGGAGCAGGCCGCGCTCGGCGCGTTCGCCAACGCCGGGCAGATCTGCGTGGCGGTGGAGCGGCTCTACGTGCACCGGGAGGTGGCCGACGACTTCGTGGCCGCGCTGGTACGACACGCCGGAGCGCTGCGGGTCGGGCCGGGCCGGGACCCGGGCACCGAGCTGGGTCCGCTGGTCGACCGGCGGCACCGGGACCACGTGCACGGGCAGGTGGCGGCCGCGCTGGCGGACGGCGCTCGGGTGCGGGTGGGCGGCGAGGTGCCGGACGGGCCGGGGGCGTTCTACCCGGCCACCGTCGTCACCGACTGCCGCCACGACATGCCGCTGGTCCGGGAGGAGACCTTCGGGCCGGTCGCCCCGGTGGTGGTCGTCGACTCGTTCGACGAGGCGCTGCGCTGCGCTGCGGACTCTCCGTACGGGCTGGCCGCCACTGTGTTGACCCCGTCGATGAGTCACGCGCAGCGGGCCTGGCGCGAGCTGCCGGTGGGCACGGTCAAGGTCAACGCGGTGTTCGGGGGCGCGCCGGGGGGTGCCGCGCATCCACGCCGGGCCAGCGGGCAGGGCTTCGGGTACGGCCCGGAGCTGCTGGACGAGTTCACTGCCACGAAGGCGGTGCACATCGAGGCGCCGGGAGGCGGGCACTGGTGAACGGTGCGGGCGGACGCAGGGGTGGCGCGTCCGCCCGCACCGCGTCGGTAGTGCTCCGGCGCGGCGGAGATCAGTCGCCGCGGGCCTTGCGGGTGGCGCGGTCGTTGGCCTTCTCGATGGCCGTGACCAGCTCCGGTTTGGTCATGCTGGACCGCCCGGGCACGTCGAGTTTGCGGGCCACCGACATCAGGTGGTCCTTTGTGGCGTTGGCGTCCACGCCGCCCGCGGTGGGGGCGCGTCGTTCCGGCCCGCCACCGGCGGCCTGCTGGTCGCTGGGGCCCTTGCGGCCCTTCGGCTCCCAGTGGTCGCCAACCTTCTCGAACTGATGCTTCACGGCGGCGAAGGCGGTGCGGTGCGACCGCTCCCCCTCGCCGTAGGTCTCGACCGCCGAGTCGTGCGTCTTCTCCCAGGTGCGCTGCGCCTTCTCCGGGGAGCGTCGCAGCGTGCTGGGCAGATCTTCGCGCCTGGGCATCTCGTCCTCCTCCGTGTCGACACTGTCGCTGTGACCGTTCCCCGGTGACCGGGCGGCAAACCATAGCGGCGGCGGCCGGGCACCGGGTGGGTTTGTCGATTTCACCATCCGGGTACCGCCGGGCCAGGCCAGACCGGACGACCGGTCATCCGGCGGCCGGGGCGCAGGGAGCGGGCATGACGACCACGGAGCCCGGTACGACGCTCGACGGCACACCGGACACCCGGGTGCCCCGACGGATGCGGCAGCTGAGCTGGCGGACCTGGCGCGGGGTGCTGGTCCGCAGCGTGCAGAACTTCGTCAACGACAACTGCTCCGACTGGGCCGCCGCGCTGACCTACTACGGGGTGCTGGCGCTCTTTCCGTCGGCCATCGTGGTGGTGGCGCTGGTCGGTCTGGTCTCCGACGGGGAGCGGACCCTGGACACCGTGCTCGACCTCGCCAACCAGGTGGGCGCCGGTTCGGTGCTGACCAACGACGAGGGCGGCGTGGTAGGGGTGATCCGCACCGTGGTGCTCGACCAGAGCAACCCCAAGCTGCTGCTGAGCTTCGGCCTGCTCGGCGCGCTCTGGTCCGCGTCGGGCTTCATCGGCGCGTTCACCCGCGCCTCCAACGCCGTCTACGGGGTGACCGAGGGCCGCCCGGTCTGGAAGCTTCGGCCGCTTCAGATCGGCTTGGCGGCGATCACGCTGGTGCTGCTCGCTGTCGTCGCCCTCGGCCTGATCGTCAGTGGGCCGGTCACCGATGCGGTCGGCGACCTGGTCAACGCCGGCGGCCTGGCCCGCACGACGTGGAGCGTGGCGAAGTGGCCGGTCCTCGCCATGATCATGATGGTGCTGCTGTCCCTGCTGTTCTGGATCGCGCCGAACGTGCGCCAGCCCCGGTTCCGCTGGCTAACCCCGGGCGGCGCGGTCGCCCTGATCTCCTGGGCGGCGGCCTCCTTCGGCTTCGGCCTCTACGTGGCCAACTTCGGCTCGTACAACACCACCTACGGCAGCCTCGGGGCGGCCATCGCGTTCCTGGTCTGGCTCTACCTGTCCAACTCGGCGCTGATGCTGGGCGTGCAGATCAACGCCGAGGTGCAGCGCGGGCGGCAGTTGCAGGCCGGCGACCCGGACCCGGACGAGCCGGTGCTGCCGCCCCGCAAGCCCGCCGACGAGTGAGCCCCCGTTCGGCGGCGGTGTCCGGTTCGCCGCCGGGCCGAGGGCCGGTTCGTGGCCCGGTGCCGGTTTATCGGGTGAGGTGCCGGGTAGCGCAGAAGGCATGGAGCGTGGCAACAGCAAGCACGGACCGAGGATCGACGAACAGATGAGTCAGGAGGTCAGCGGTCTCGTACAGGGGCCGGGGACCGGTGGCTCTCGGGTCGACGAGTCGCGGGTGCCGGAACCGGCTGGCGAGGACCAGCCGGAGACGACCACCGCCCCGGCCGGCGACCTGCGCACCGGCACCCCGCAGGGCATGAGCTCTACGGACGTCGAGCAGCGCAGCCGGCTCGGCCGGTTCATCTCGATGAGCGCGCTGCCGGGCGACCGTCTGGTGCTCATTGCCAGCGCCCGTGAGAACGAGGCGCCGGACGACATCGTGGCGGCGCTGGAACGGCTGCCCGAGGGCACCGTCTACCAGACGGTCTCCGAGGTGTGGGCCGCGCTGGGCAACAAGAACGAGACAACCCGCTGGTGACCAGGATCGCCCCCGATCCGGCAGGCCACCGGCACCCGAAGGAGGTTCCCCGATGAGTGGCGTTACCGAACATGTGGACGTGTCCGTACCCGTACGCACCGCGTACGACCAGTGGACGCAGTTCGAGCAGTTCCCCGAGTTCATGGAGGGTGTGCAGGAGGTCCGGCAGCTCTCCGACACGATGACCCACTGGACGGTGGACATCGCCGGGGTGAAGCGCGAGTTCGACGCGGAGATCACCGAACAACTTCCCGACGAGCGGGTCGCCTGGCGCTCGACCGACGGCACCCAGCAGGCCGGCGTGGTGACCTTCCACCGACTGGACCAGGACAAGACCCGGGTCACCCTGCAGCTCGAGTTCGAGCCGCACGGCGTGGTCGAGCAGGCCGGCGACAAGCTCGGCATCGTCGACCGACGGGCCAAGGGCGACCTGGAACGGTTCAAGACCTACATCGAGCGGCGTGGTCAAGAGACCGGCGCCTGGCGCGGACAGGTGGACCGTCCGCAGCCGTGACAGTGAGCAGTGACCTGAGATGGCCGCCGGGATCCCGGCGGCCATCGCCGTATCCGAGGCCGCTCGCCGGGCACCGTTTGCGGTCATCGTGCCCGGGTACGGCTGAAGGTATGACCGACGACAACATCAGGGTGTGGCGGGACGAGGAGCGGCTTCCGTTGGAGGAGTTGGAGCGCGCGATGTCGGGCTCCAGCCTCGACGGGCAGGCCGACGACGTGACGGGTAACGACGCCGGCGAGGAGTCCGCGTTCGGGCACGGACCGGCCGCGTCGGACCGAGACGGTGCGGTCCGGGGCAACAGCCGAGAGGACACCGACCCGCAGCGCGCCTACCGCCCGTCCACCACCGGCCGTACCGGGCCGGACGTCTGAGGATCGCTTCCGGGCTGGGCGGGCACCGCCGGCGCGGGAGGTCTGGCAGCCGGCCGGCGCGCGCCCCACTCGTAGAGCGCGATCAGCGCCAGCGCGAGCACCAGCAGGGCCGAGCCCAGCACCTGCACCGACGTGTTGCCGATCAGCACGCCCAGCCCGGCCGGGACGAGCGCCGCGCCGACGCCCGAGGCGCCGATCTGCATCCCGATGGCCCGGTCCGCGTGCGCCGCGCCGACCCGTTCGGCGGTGGTGAGGGTGAGCAGCGGAAACACCGGCGCGGCGGCGAAACCGACGACGACAAGGCCGAGCACCGCCAGGACGGCCGGGCCGGGAACGGCGATCAGCGCCGCGCCGACGGCCATTCCGGCCAGGCTGGCCCGCAACACCAACCCCGCCCCCAGGCGCTCGGCCACCAGGCCCTGCACGACCCGGCCGACGAAGAGACTGCCCCAGTACGCGGAGACGCAGCCGCCGGCCAACGCCGCACTGAGCCCGCGCCCCTCGGTCAGCAGTAGGAACGCCCACAGCCCGGCGGACACCTCGATGGCCACGTACAGCGCGAAGGCGAGCAACCCCGACCAGACCGCAGGCAACCGCAGCGTGTCCCGAACCGGGACCTGGACGGTCGACGCCGGCCCGGAACCACTGGCGGCGGGCACGCCCTGGACAGCCGCGCCGGCCGGGGCGTCACGGCGCCAGGCCCGCACCGTGAGTGCGAACGCGGCGGCGAGGACGAGTTGGGCGGCGGCCACGATGCCGTACCCCCAGCGCCAGGCGAGCCCGGCGCTCAGCACCGCGGTCATGATCAGTGGACCGATTGCCACGCCGAGGCCGAAGAAGGCGTGCAACCAGTTCATGTGGCGGGCCCCGAAGGCACCTGCGGCGTACGCGTTGAGCCCGGAGTCGACAGCTCCGGAGCCGAGCCCGAGCAGCAGCGCACAGCCCACCAGCACCGCCAGCACGGGGCTCACCGAGTAGCCGGTCAGCGCCAGGCTGGCCAGCAGGGTGCTGCCGGCGAGCAGGGCGCCCACGCCGACCCGGGCCAGCGTGAAACCGGCCAGCACGCTGGAGGTGAGATAGCCGACGGTGCCGGCGGTGAGCACCCACCCGACCGCCTCGGTCGGTACGCCGAAGTCGCCTCGGATCGAGGGCCAGCTGACGCCGAGCAGGCCGTCGGGCAGGCCGAGACTGACGAACGCGAGGTAGGACAGCAGGAGCAGTGCGGCGCGGGGACGCGCGGGCGCGGTGGACACGAGAGACCATCCTGCCGCAGGGGCACCCTAGCGCCGTCGGCACCCGATCGCTCGCCACGCAAAGAAGTCGTGTCCGTACGGCCGAGAAAACGGACAGCTCATCCAGAATCGGCCGATCGGAGGACGGCAAGCCGGCCGGTTCGCGTAAGAATTTCGGGATGCATCAAGGCTCCGGAATCCTCTCCACGCGTCAGCGCAAACTCGCCTGGCTCGGCTTCCTGCTCGCCGCGCTCCAGGCACCCGTGTCCGCCTGGCTCGTCGCCGACGAGTCGTGGCTGTTCAGCCTCTGCGTCGCGCTGATGGTGGCCACCGTGATCATCGCTGACGACGCGGCACGGCGTCGCCCGGCCGACGCGACAAGCGACTAGCCTCCGCCGCCCGGCCGGGCCTCGTGGCCCGGCCGGCCCCGGCTCCGGCGGCGTTCCTTCATCTCCGCCTCGTAGAGGTGCCGCCGCCCACCCACCAACTCGTCGCGGGCCTGCTGGTCCAACTCCCGGAACAGCTTGTGGTAGCCGTCGTCGAAGTCCTCGACGATCTGAAACGTCCACCGTCCGGCGATGACGTTGCGGCCGCGCAGCTCCGTGGCGATCCGGTCGGCGAGGCGCGGATGCCCGGCGGCGTGAAACTGCTCCACCGCGTCGTCGAGCATCAGGTCGGCATGGCCGATCAACTGGTGCATCGAGTAGAGGTGCCCCCGGGCCCGCTCCACACACTCCAGCGCCTCGCTGAGCTTGCCGAGCGCGGCAACCGTGGCGTCGCTGACGCCGTCCGGCCGCCGGTGCCGCTCGTCGGGTCCGTCCTCCTGCTGTCCCATCCGTGCCTCCGTGCCGGGTGCCGTCATTCCTGGGTGTTCTCCTGCTGCCCCGTCTGTGCCGGATCAATCCCCCAGGTCAGCGGCGACCGCCCCAGTGGCGCAGCCGACATCCGCCGAGCGGACGAGGTCGACACGGTCACTGGTCGGTTAGCCTCGGTCACCATGCGTGTGCCGTTCAACCGGGTCGCCTCCCGTACCGCCGTCGACTCGGCGCGTTCCTCACTGGCCGCCCTCACCGTCTCCGTGGGCACTGTCGGGCTCGCCGCCGCCTCCGCGCGCCCGGGGCTGCTGGCCCTCGTCGACCAGCACGCGGCGGCCGTCCGGGACAGCCTCGACGGCGACAACACGCCGCTGACCTCAGCGGCGCTCGCCGGCTACGCCGAGGGGGTCCGCGCCGCCGCGCTGGAGCACGGGTGGACGCCGCCCAGCGGGCCGGTGGACTGGAGCCAGCCGGAGTGGCTGCTCACCCGGCTGGTCGCGGTCTGTGCGCTGGCTCGCGCACTCGACCGGCACTGACGCGCGAGGGGAGGGCGCCCCGCGTCGTACGCGGAACACCCTCCCACCCGTCGTGCCGTTTCGCCCGCTACGAGCGGTACTGCTGGGCTTCGTCCACCCGAGGCATGGCCTGGGTGCGGTCACCCCCGCGGTCGGCCATCTGCCGCTCCACGTCGCTACGCCCGGCCGACGCGGCCTGACGTTGCTGCTGCACCGCCCGAGCCTCCTGGGCCGCCCGCTGCAACCAGCCGTCCCAGCGGTTCTGCATCGGCTTCACGAGACCACCGCCGACGCCGACGATCAGGATGCCGGCCACCGTGGCGAGCACCGCGATCAGCACTGGAGTGGTCACCGTGGTGGCGATACCCACCTGGTTCAGGGCGGCGATCACACCGAGCGCGATGATGAAGATCGCCGTCAGGTCGGCCAGGACCTTGCCGTACGAGAGCCCTCCCAGCGCCCCGGTGACCAGATCCCGGACAGCGTTGGCGATCGCGGCCGCCACCACCACGATGACGATCGCGATGAACGCGCGCGGCAGCCAGGCCACCACGCCGCTGATCAGGTCACTGATCGCGTTGGGTCCCCAGACTCCGAAGGCGAACTGCAGCGTGAACAGCAGTACGGCGTAGTACGCCAGTCTGGCCAGAATGTCGCTGGCGTCGTACTTCGTTCTCTCCAGGGCCCGTTTGATGCCACCGCGTTCGACCGCCTGGTCGAAGCGCACCCTTTCCAGCACCGTATCCACGATCTTGAGGACGGCTCTGGCGATGAGCCAGCCGACCACGAGGATGACGATGAAGGCCACTGCCTTCGGGATGAAGAGCAGCACCGACCTCCAGGTGTCGGCGATGGCATCGCCGATGTCGGCCTGCCGGACCGCGAGGGTTTTCAGCATGATGTCCCTCCTGTCGCATGGACTGCGCCGGGCGCATACCCGGCAACCGGTCCGGCACTCCGCGCAGCGCGCGGCGTTTTTCCCGACAGACCTCCGGACAGGGGCCCTGAACTGCCCGAATGGCCACCGCTTCGGACTCGGCGGCGGCCCGCCGCCATGGTCGGATGCCTTTTCCGGTCGGCCGACTAGGCTGCGAACATGCCAGGAACGGTCGGGCGGGTCCCCACGCCAGCAACTCCGGGCCCGGGCGCACCCACCGGGTCCGGCCCGGCCGTCGGCGTGCTCGCCCACGACTGGGCCAACACCCCGCTGGGCCCGACCGACGACTGGGACGTCGCCCTCCAGGCCGTGGTGGAGCTGGTCCTCGCCTCGCCGATGCCGATGGCCCTGGCGTACGGCGACGACCTCGTCCTGCTCTACAACGCCGGCTACGCCGAGCTGCTGGGCACCAAGCACCCGAGCGCCCTCGGTCGTCCGGCCGCCGAGGTGTTCGCGGAGATCTGGGCGCTGCCCGGCGTCGGTGCGGTGATCGAGCGCTGCTACCGGCAGGGCGAGCCCTTCCTGGAGAAGGAGTCCACCCTGCCGCTGGTTCGTGGGCACTCCGCGACGGTGGAGCAGGCGGTCTTCACCCGGGGGTACTCACCGGTGCGCGACAGCGCCGGGCAGATCGTCGGCGTGTTGACGGTCGCGGCCGAGACCACCCACGTCACCGAGCAGTTGCAGAGCCTCAGCGAGGTGGCCGCGGCGCTCGCCGGCACCCTCACCCTCGACGACGTGGCCCGGGTGGCGCTGCGGTACGCGATCACCACGTTCGACCCCGACCAGGCCTCGTTCGCTGTCGACGAGGGCGGCGGCGGCTGGCGCATGGTGCGTCGGGTCCGTGGCGAGTTGTTGGACGAGGCCGACGAGCGGCTTCCCCCGCTCTGGCGGCGCGCACCTGCGGACTGGTCGGCCCCGGTGGTGCAGGCGGCCCACTCGGGCGCCCCGTCGTTCACCCGCGACGGGCAGCCGCTGCGGGAGACCGCCGTGGACCGCCACGACCAGAAGGTCCGCGCGATGGCGGCACTGCCGCTGGGCACCTCGGTGGTCCGCGGCGGGCTGGCGGTCGGCTACCAGGTTCCGCACAGCTGGTCCCCCGCCGAGCGGGCGCTGCTGGCCGCCTCGGCCGAGCTGATCGGCCAGGCCGCAGAGCGGGCCCGCCGGTTCGAGACGCAGCACGGCACCGCCCAACTGTTGCAGCGCAGCATGTTGCCGGAGCACCTGCCGGATCTGCCCCGGCTGCGGATCGCGGCCCGCTACGACCCGGGCGTGGACGGCAACGCGGCCGGCGGTGACTTCTACGACGCGTTCCTGCTGCCCAACGGTTCACTCGGCGTGGTGCTGGGCGACGTCGCCGGGCACGACGTGCAGGCCGCCGCGCGGATGGGGCAGGTCCGGGCCGCGTTGCGCGCTCTGGCCCTCGCCGACCCGACGCCCGACGCGGTCCTGGCCGGCCTGGACCGGCTGGTGACCAGCCTCGGCGCGGAGGCCGGCACCCACGAGCTGTTCGTCACTGTGGCGTTCGGGGTGATCGACGCGGAGCGGCGGGAGCTGATCCTGTCCAGCGCCGGTCACCCCGCGCCGTTGATTCGCCGCGGTGACCCGGATGGTCGGTTTCACGCCGAGTACGTCGACGTCCCGGCCGGGCCGCCGCTGGGGTTGGGCGGCCGGCCGGGCACCACTACTGTCGCGTTCCGCCCCGGCGACACCCTGCTGCTGTTCAGTGACGGGGTGGTGGAGCGTCGCCGGCAGAGCCTGAGCGCCGGGCTGGCCACCCTGAGCGACGCCATCGCCAAGGCCGGCAGCGGTGACCCCCGCGCGCTCTGTGCGGTGGCCACCGCGGCGGTCCCGGGCGGCACCGAGGACGACGTGGCAGTGCTGGCGGTCGAGCACGCGCTCAAACCGAGTCGTTCGGCGAGTATGGAGGTGCCCGCCGAGCCGACAGCGCCCAGCCGGGTCCGGCACTGGCTGACCGGCCAGCTCACCGAGTGGCAGGTGCCCGAGTCGGTGATCGGGGCGGCGGTGCTCTGCACCAGCGAGCTGACCACCAACGCGTTGCTGCACGCCGGCACGGCCGCCCGGGTGGAGATCGACCTCAGCGCCGAGCGCCTGCTCGTCTCGGTAGCGGATTCCGGCACCCGAGGCACCGTGACCCGGGCCCGTACCGACACGTTGAGCAGTCGCGGGCGCGGCCTCGGCCTGATCGAGGAGCTCAGCGACGCCTGGGGCACCGACCCGTCGGTCCGGGGCTCCACGGTCTGGTTCGAGATCCTCACGCCGCCGGCCGCGCATCCCTGAACCGCCCGAGGGTAGGAGGACGCCAATGGCCACCGACCGGCCCGCCGGGGTCCTCTTCGATGTGGACGGCACCCTGGTGGACACCACCTACCTGCACACGGTGAGCTGGTGGGAGGCGTTACGCCAGACCGATCAGCCGGTGCCGATGGCAGTGGTGCACCGTTCGATCGGGATGGGTTCGGACAAGCTCCTGGATCAACTCCTCGGCCCGGAGCGGGACCGCGACGCCGACTCGAAGCTGCGCGACGCGCACGACACCCTCTACGCCGAGTACTGGGAACGGCTCACGCCGCTACCCCGGGCGGCTGACCTGTTGCGGGCCTGCGCCGAGCGGGGGTTGCGGGTCGTGCTGGCCACCTCCGCCTCGGAACCCGAGGTGGGCGCGCTTCGTCGGGCGCTGGCCGCCGACGACGTGATCGACACTGTCACCTCCTCGGCGGACGCCCAGCAGAGCAAGCCGGCCCCGGACATCCTCATCGCCGCGTTGGAGCAGTCCGGGTTGGTCGCCGAGCGGGTGGTCTTCGTCGGTGACTCGGTGTGGGACGTCGCCGCGGCCGGGAAGCTGAACATCCCGTGTGTGGGCCTGACCTGCGGTGGCACCAGCCGCGGCGAGCTCGCCGGCGCGGGTGCCGTGGCGGTGTACGACGACCCGGCCGCGCTGTTGCACGAGTTGGCGGACTCGCCGCTCGCCCGGCCCCGGTGAGGATCACTCGGGTCCACCGGCACTGACGCGCATAGCCGGAGCCCTTGCGGGGCAAGGACTGTCACCACCTGCCCGCACCTCGCGGGTGCGGGCGGAAAGGTGGTGCCGTGGAGCCGGTAGATGTGGCGTTCGCGCTGGTGGGCCTGGGCGCTCTGCTCGCGGGCATCCTGCCGCGGGTGCTGGAGCAGCGCCCGCTGTCCATGCCGATCGCCTTTCTCGCCCTCGGCATGCTGGTGTTCCTGCTGCCGGTCGGACTGCCGTCACCGGACCCCCTGGCCCACCCGGAGCTGACCACCCACCTCACCGAGATCGGGGTGATCGTCGCGCTGATGGGCGCCGGGCTGAAGATCGACCGACCGTTGAGTTGGCGGCGGTGGTCGTCCACCTGGCGGCTGCTGGCGATCGCGATGCCCCTGTGCATCGCGGCGGTGGCGCTGCTCGGCTGGTGGTGGGCGGGGCTGGTGCCGGCCGCCGCGCTGCTGCTGGGCGCCGCGCTGGCACCCACCGACCCGGTGCTCGCCGCCGACGTGCAGGTCGGCGAGCCCACCGACGTGGAGGATTCCGAGGACGAGGTCCGCTTCGCGTTGACCTCCGAGGCCGGCCTCAACGACGGGCTGGCGTTTCCGTTCGTCTACGCGGCCATCGCCATCGCCTCGACCAGCCTCGCCCCGGGCGACTGGTTGGCCGAGTGGTTCACGGTGGACGTGCTCTGGAAGATCAGCATCGGCGTCGGCGGTGGCCTGCTCATCGGCTGGCTGCTCGGCAAGCTGTTCTTCCGCGCGCCCAGCGAGCTGCGGCTGGCCCGGCACGCCGAGGGCTTCCTGGCGCTGGCCGCGACGTTCCTGGCGTACGGGCTGGTGGAGGTGGTTGGCGGGTACGGCTTCCTGGCGGTGTTCGTGGCCGCCCGGGCCATTCGGGCCGCCGAGCGGACCCACGAGTTCCACTCGGTGTTGCACGACTTCGCCGAGCAGGTCGAACGGCTGCTCACCCTGGTGCTGTTGCTGCTGCTCGGCGGCGCGATAGTGGGTGGTCTGCTGGGCCCGCTGACCTGGCCGGCGGCCGCCGTCGGGCTGGCGCTGGTGTTCCTGGTGCGGCCGCTGATCGGCTGGTTGTCGTTGCGCGGCGCTCCCGGGCGCCCGGCCGAGCACTGGGTCATCTCGCTGTTCGGCATCCGCGGCGTCGGTTCGTTCTACTACCTCGCGTACGCCACCACCAAGGCCGACTTCCCACAGGCCGAGCTGCTCTGGGCGACCGTCGGGCTGGTGGTGCTCGTCTCCGTCGTGGTGCACGGCATCACGGCGACCCCGGTCATGCAACTGCTGGACCGGGAGGGAGAGCGGACCTCCGACCCGGCCGAGCGGGACGCCGACGCTCGCCCCGTAGCGGCAGCCGGGCACGCCTGAGCGAGTGGCCCGGGCCGGGCGGGCCCAAGCGGTGGCTCAGCCCAGCCGGGCACGCCTGGGCGGGTGACTCAGGCCAGGCGGGCGGCCAACGCACGGCCCAGATCCCGGCCGGAGCGCCAGGCGCTCTGCACCCGGGGCTTGCCGAACGCGTCGCCGGCCAGGCCGATCCCGTCGGCGTCGAGGTGGTGGGTGGCGCCGCCGGCGTCGGTGGTCGGCTTCGCGTACGTCCAGCGGTGCACGTGCACGTCGACGGCCTGCTCGGGCAGCCCGAGCAGGTCCCGGACGGCCTGCTCGATCGCGAGGCCGGCCCCGGTGGGTTGGGCCAGGTGCCCGGCCGCGAACTCCGGCACGGTGTGCGCTACCAGCACCGGCGCGCCGTCACCGCGCCGGTCGCCGTCGTCGCAGACGAGGTTGAGGATCGGGTGCTCGTTGACGAACGCGCCGCGGAAGTCCGGCCAGCGCCGGGTCGGGAAGCGCAGCACCGCGGCCAGCGACGGCGACCAGCGTTGCTCCTGCACGACCCGGGTGGCGTCGGTCAGGGCCGGATCGAGCAGCAGGGCGGCTTGCGGACCCGGCATGGCCAGGGCGACCGCCGCAAACGACTGCCCGTCGACGACCGGGCCGGGTTCCACAGTGAGCACCAGCCGGTCGACGGTCACCGGTACCGTGCCGGTCAGGTGCTCGACCAACGAGCGCAGCCCACGGGGGGCGGCGAAGCGCATCGGCCCGGGCACCTCGTGGGTGCCACTCCTGTCGTACGACTGGAAGGTGTCGGTCCATTCGCGGACCAGTCCGGCGGCGCGCCACTGCTCGACCAGTGCGGCAAAGTCGGGGTCGGTGGCGGTGAAGTAGGCGGCGCCGATGTCCGCGGGCCGGCCCTGGAAGCGTTTGCTGGCCATCCGGCCACCGCAGACGTGCCCCCGCTCCCGAACCTGCACCGGCACCCCGGCCCGGGTCAACTCGACCGCACAGGCCATTCCGGCGATACCCGCCCCGACCACCACCACGCTCGACTGGTCCTCCGTCATCAGATGATCGTAGGTGGCGGCGTGCGGGCATGAACCACCGACGATCGGGGTACTGGCACACCTGTTCGAAAGAAAGGGTGATGATGATGACGGACCGCCGCACCGAGCAGGCTGACGAGAACACAGCGATCAAGGACCCGGACGAGTGGGTCACCGGGGACGAGCCGCCGACCGCCGCCCAGGAGTCCTACCTGAGCACACTGGCCCGGGAGGCCCATGCCGACCTCCCGGACGACCTGACCAAGGCCGAGGCGTCCAAGCGCATCGACGAACTCCAGGCCAAAACGGGCCGAGGCCAGTAGAACCCGACCCCTTCGCCCGCGATCTTGCACTTTCTGTTGCGACAAACGGAACCACAAGGCGCAAATCACCGACAGTACGTGCAAGATCGCGGGCTGGGGGCGAGCGGGATTAGGTGCGGGGTAGGTGGTGCAGGTGGACCTTGGTGAGGGTGGCGGCGTGCACCTGGGCGGTGAGGTAGGTGGCGTGGGGTTGGGAGCGGCGGTCGGTGGGTGAGCCGGGGTTGAGCAGGCGCAGCCCACCGGGCGCCTCGGTGTCCCAGGGGATGTGCGAATGCCCGAACACCAGCAGGTCGGCGTCTGGAAAGCGGGCCGCGCACCGCTTCTCCCGGCCGGTCCGTTGACCGGTCTCGTGCACCACCGCCATCCGCAGGCCGTCGAGCTCGACCCGGGCCACCTCCGGCAGCCGGGAGCGCAGCGCCGGGCCGTCGTTGTTGCCGTACACCCCGATCAGCCGGCGTGAACGCGCGGTCATGGCGTCGAGCAGGGCCTCGTCCACCCAGTCGCCGGCGTGCACCACCACGTCGGCCGCCTCGATGGCAGCCCAGAGGGGCCCGGGTAGGTCCCGGGCCCGCTTCGGTACGTGTGTGTCCGCCGTGAGCACCAGCCGCATACCGGCATTGTGCCCCGAGTCCCGGCCGCCCACCCGGGGGACGTGGGTGGACGGCCGGGCTCCGCCTCCGCCGCCCGGCCCCGTGCGTCACCGACGCTCGGGTACGGGTGCCGAGCCGGTCAGGGGGCGGTCACGGCAGGGTCCAGCGTTGCGCCCCGGTGCCGTTGCAGGTCCAGATCCGCAGTTGCCGACCGTCGGTGAGGTCCGAGTTGGGGATGTCCAGGCAGCGCCCGGACTGGGGGTTGCGCAGGCTGCCGTCCGACTGGGCGGCCCACTGCTGGGCCCCACTGCCGTTGCAGTCGTAGAGCTGCACGAGGGTGCCGTCGGTGAGGCCGCTCGCCTTCACGTCCAGGCACTTGGCGAGCCCCCGCACCGTACCGTCGCCGGGCAGGGTCCAACGCTGGGCGGCGGTGCCGTTGCAGGTCCAGGTCTGCACCTTGGTGCCGTTCGCGGTCTGGCTGGAGGCGATGTCCGCGCACTTGCCGAGGGCCTTGACCTCACCGGTGCGCGCCCCGCCGGTGCCGACGCCCGGGCCGGTGAAGGTGTAGCTGTCCACGTCCAGCAACGCCCCGCTGCCGCCGGTGACGACCAGGTACAGGTCATGGGTGCCGTCGTCGGGCTTGGTCACCGTGGCGCTCAGCTCGGTGTAGTTGTCCCAGCCGCCGGTGTTCGGCACCGCGATCCGGGCGACCTCGGTGCCGGTCGGTGAGTCGTACCGGAAGGAGAGGGTGCCGCCGGGGCCACCGGAGGAGACCCGGGCCCGGACGCCGGTGATCCCCTTGAGGCTCACCGCGTGGTGCCGGACGCTCTCGCCGTTCTGGACGTCACCAAGCCGCTTGCCGCCCTCGGCCGCCGCCTGGTCGATCACCTTGGGGCCGTTGAGCTGGACGAAGTGCTCGGCCTGCCACTGTTTCGGGTAGAGAAGGATCTCCTGCTCACCGGTGAGCGCGGCCGAGCCGGTCGCGCCGCGATCGGTGTAGCTGCCCCGCAGGACGAAGAACAGCACCGAGTCGGGGCCGGCGTGCACCGGGCCGGTGTTGAAGGTCGCGCCGCAGCCGGTCCCCTCCCCCTCCTCGTGGGCATGCTCCTGGTGGCCCAGCGCGGCCCGGACGACGACCGCCGAGCAGGCCGGCGTGCCGTCCTGCGGGTCACTGGCCGTGGCGCCCACCGCCAGGTCCTGCCCCCAGTCGAAGAGCCCGCCGGCGGGCAGGCCGGTCAACGTGACGGTCGGCCGGTTGTTGCCGACCACCACCGACACCACTGTGGTGGCGCTGCGGCCGGTGCCGTCGTTGACTGTGAGCCGGGCGCTGTAGCTGCCGTTGGCGGAGTACGTGAAGGTCGGGTTCGCGGCGGTCGAGTCGGTGCTGCCGTTGTTTGTGAAGTCCCACGCGTACGTCAGCGGGTCGCCGTCCGGGTCCGAGCTGCCGGCGCTGGAGAAGGTGACCGAGAGGGGGGCCAGGCCGTTGTCCCGGTTGACTGTGGCCTTGGCCTCCGGCGACCGACCACCCTGGACATAGTTGATTTTGTAGAGACCGGCGTCGACAGCGCCGGAGAAGTAGCCGCTGCCGTACTCCAGCAGGTAGAGCGAGCCGTCCGGGCCGAACTGCCAGTCGATGGGGTGGACGAGTTTCATGCCGGCGAGCACCGGCTCGATGACTGTCGGCGCCCCGGTGGACGGGTTGCCGTTGTCGAACTGGACCTCCTTGATCCAGTTGCGGCAGTACTCGGAGATCAGCCACTTGTTGTCGTAGTAGGCCGGCCACTTCACGTCCGAGACGAGGTTCGGGTCGTAGTGGTAGACCTCGACGTGGTTGGGCGACCCGCACCCACCCGGGTTGTCCAGCGCCGGCCAGTCCTCACTGCCGCCGTGCTGCTCCCAGACCAGTGCCGGTTTCGTCGGCGGAAGCTGCTGGACGCCGGTGTTGCGGGGTGAGTTGTTGACCGGGCCGGTCGAGCCGCCGCAGGGGAACCAGCCACGCGGGGTGGCGGTGGCGAAGTCCCAGTCGTTGTAGGCGACGTTGGGGCCGCCACAGTACGGCCAGCCGTAGTTGCCGGGCCCGTTGGCCCTGTTGAACTCGTCGTAGGCCGCCGGGCCACGGTTGGCGAGGTCGGTGCCGGCATCCGGGCCGACCTCACCCCAGTAGAGGGTGTTGTTGGCCTTGCGGTCCACCCAGATCCGGTACGGGTTGCGCACGCCCATCACGTAGATCTCCGGGCGTGTTCGCGCCGTGCCGGCGGCGAAGAGGTTGCCGGCGGGGACGGTGTAGCTGCCGTCGTTCTCCGGGTGGATCCGGTTGATCTTGCCGCGCAGGTCGTTGGTGTTGCCGGATGTGCGCTGGGCGTCGTACTGCGCGTTGCGGCTCGTCCGCTCGTCGATCGGGGCCATCCCGGCGGAGTCACCGCCGGAGTTGGTGTTGTCGCCGACGGCGAAGTACAGGTTGCCGGCGGTGTCCCAGCTCATCGAGCCGGCCGAGTGGCAGCAGAGATCGCGTTCGGTGGGCCACTCGATCAGCACGTCCTCGCTGCCCGCGTCGAGCAGCAACGTGGACGGGTTGAAGGTGAACCGACTGATCCGGTTGACCAGTGGGGTGACCTTCGGCGAGTAGAAGAGGTAGACCCAGCGGTTACTCGCGAAGCTCGGGTGCAGCGTGATGCCGATCAGGCCGTCCTCGAAGCGGGCGTCCAGCGGCAGGGTCAGGGCCACGGTGGTGGAGCTGGTCGCCGGGTTGTAGAGGCGGACCTGGCCACCGGCGGCACTGGTGCCCCGGTTGATGTAGAAGACCTTGCCGTCGGGTGCGACGGCCAGTTCGATCGGTTCGCCCATGGAGAGGCCGCCGTCGAGGGCGACCTTCTCGAAACCGATGGTGGCGGGCGGCGCGAGGGCGGCGGCCTGGACCGGGGACGCGGCGGCCGGTGGAACGCTCGCCTGCGGAACGAGGCAAAGGGTGACCAGGACGGTGAGCACTGTGGTGGCGCTGACGAGACGTCGGCGCGGTGTGCGGGACACGAGACCTCCAGCTGTCCGGGGGATCTCGGTGCCGCTCCCGCCGACTGGAGGAGCACCGCAGGGTGTCCCGGACATTAACGCCTTTCACTGGAAAGCGATAGAACTTCGCGTCACCAGATAGAAAGTTGTCACGATCTCCGCGAAAGTCCGGCTCACTGGCGCACCGGAGACAGGTACGCCGGCGGCATTCCAGACTGCCGCAGCGTCGGGTCCCGCTCGACGTCGGTCAGCACACCGGCGGCGTTGATCAGGCCGATGTGGGAGAACGCCTGGGGGAAGTTGCCCAGCTGCTCCCCGGTCAGCGGGTCGATCTGCTCGGCGAACAGGCCGAGGTCGTTGACCCGCTCCGCCAGCCCCCGGAACAACTCGTGCGCCCGGTCCCGCTCACCGGCCAGCGCCAGGCAACACACCAACCAGAACGAGCAGATGAGAAACCCCGCTGGGTCGCCGTCCCAGCGCCGCAGCAGGCCGTCGTGGGAGAGCCGCTGCTCCACCGCGCGGATCGTCGCGCGCATCCGCGGATCGTCGGCCCGCAGGAAGCCGACCAGCGGCATCACCAACACCGAGGCGTCCAGATCGTCGGACTCGAAACTCCCGGTGTACGACTGGAGCCGCTCATTCCAGCCCCGCTCGAGCACCTCCGCGCGCACCGCGTCGCGGGCGGCCGCCCAGCGGGCCACGTCCTGCGGCTCGCCGAGCTTGTCACCGAAGCGGACCGCCCGATCGAGGGCGACCCAGCACTGCACCTTCGAGGACACGTGGTGGTGCTGGGCGCCGCGCTCCTCCCACATGCCCGCGTCGGGCAACGGCCAGTCCCGCTCGGCCTGGTCGGCGAGCACCCGGAGCACGTGCTGCACCTCCGGGCCCAGCGGCTCCAGCTTGTCGCGCATCAACCAGGCGGCATCCATCGCCTCGCCGAAGATGTCGGTCTGCCGCTGCTGCCACGCGTCGTTGCCGATCACCACGGGTGGGCTGTCGCGGTAGCCGCCGAGCTGTTCCAGGCGGTGCTCGGTGAGGTCCCGCTCCCCCAGCACCCCGTACATGATGGGCACCGGCTTGTCGTCGATGCGGCCCATCGCCCGACCCAACCAGGCGAACTGCCGCTGCACCTCGTCCAGGCACGCCGTCCGCCAGAGCGCCCGCAGGGTCAGGCTGAAGTCGCGCACCCAGACATAGCGGTAGTCGTAGTTGCGGTCCCCGCCGAGTTTCTCCGGCAGCGAGGTGGTCACCGAGGCCACCACCGCTCCACTGGGCCGGTACGTCATGCCCTGCACCACCAGCCGGCTGCGCCGCACCTGCTCGGGGTAGAGCCCGTCGTAGGGGTGATCGGCCGACCAGGAGCGCCAGCCGGCGACGGTGTCGGCGATGGTCTGGTCGGCGTCCGGCACCTCGGGCAGCGGGGCGTCGTAGGTCGGGGCGTACCCGAGTGTGAAGTTGTGGTTCGTGCCGGCGCGGGCGGTGAACGTCCCGGTGGCCTCGCCGTCCCCGGCGATCAACCGCTCGCTGCAGCGCAGGGTGAGTCGGGCTGCCCCGGCGATGGCCTCCAGCATGTCCTCCCGCTCGATCAGGTACGCGATGGTCCGGCCGTACTCGAAACGCGGCCGGTAGTGCACCCGCATCGGCACCGAACCGGACAACCCCTCCACCGAACGGACCAGCACCTGCGGCGAGTGCAGGCCGATGTCGTGACTGCGTGAGCCGGGCTCGAAGGCGAGCGCGTCGGTCAGCGCGACCTCTCCCCGCGCGGTGCGGAAGACCGTCCGCAGCACCAGCGTGTCCTCGAGGTAGGAGCGTTCGACCTGGTAGTCGCCCTCGGGCTGGATCGACCAGTGCCCGGCGTTGTCGTCGAGCAGCCGCCCGAACACCGACGGGGCGTCGTACCGGCCAGGGCACCACCAGTTCACCGAGCCCGAGGCGTCCACCAGCGCCGCGCTGCGGCCGTCGGCGAGGAAACCGTAGTCGCTGATCTGTCCGCTCTCCACCTGACTGCCTACCCGGGCAGTCCGTGCCCATTCCCCTCCTGCCCGATGGTGGAGACCGCGTTACCGGTCGGCCTGGACGGGAACCCGGCGAGCTGACGAGGGAGGATGCTCATGACGTCAGCTTCGGGGCCGACCGCCGCCTGGCGGTCCGGCACACAGGGTGGCGACCTGCTTCCATCCGGGCCGGCCGGCCGCCTGTCGACACCGGCCGGGGACGGCCACGGGCCGGAGGCCGGCCCGCCGACCGTGACGATCGGCTCGTACCCGGACTATCCGACCGCGCAGCGGGTCGTCGACTACCTGGCCGACAACCGCTTTCCGGTGGAGCACAGCGCCATCGTCGGCACCAACCTCACGTTGGTGGAGACGGTGCTGGGGCGAATGACCACCGGCCGAGCCGGTCTGCTCGGCGCCGGCACCGGGGCCTGGTTCGGCCTCTTCATCGGCCTGTTGTTCGGCATCTTCACCGTCGGCAACTGGCTGGCGGTGATCCTGGTCGGGCTGGTCATCGGTGCGATCTGGGGTGCCGTGTTCGGCGCTGTCGCGCACGCCATGACGGGCGGCCAGCGCGACTTCACCTCGGCCAGCTCACTGCGCGCCGGGCAGTACGCGGTGACTGTCGACGCGCAGCTCGCCGACCAGGCGCGACAGCTACTCGGTCGGATGCAGATGTCCAGCTCGGCGGCGAACGCCCGCTGAGCGACGATCGACCGGCCGTCCCGGCTGCACGCCGGGGCGGCCGATTCGTTCGTTCAGTCGGGCTGAGCCTCGAACAGTTCGCCGTACCGCGTGGCGCCGCGCACCGAGTCCACGGCGAATGTGACGTGCCCGACCGGCACACGCCCGCCGACGGCCTCGGCCACCCGTGCCGCCGCCGCCAGCGCGAAACCGCCGCACAGCTCGATCAGCGCGACCCCCTCGGCCAGCAGGTCCACGGCCACGGCGGGGGCCAGCACCGGGTCCGGCACGGGCACGAGGTAGGTGCGTTGGCCGTCGCGGTCCAGCACGACCCGGTCGGCAACGGGGTCGCTGCCCGGGTGCTCATAGATGTACGCCCAGCTGACCGTCATCAGACCACTCCCCCGCACGGATCGATGACGTCGACAGTAGGCGTTGAACGCGACTTGAGGTCAACCCGCGCGACGCCACGGGGATCGAGCCGATCAGTAGGTCGGGTACGTCAGCTCGCCGGCGCGGATGTCGACCTCGACCCGGTTTTCCGGTGGTGCCAGCGGGCAGGCCCAGCGGTCGTCGTACGCGCAGCTCGGGTTGTAGAGGTAGTTGGCGTCCAGCCGGACCCGGTCGCCGGGCAGTAGCTCGACGCCCCGGCCGAAGGTGCCCTTCACCGTGTCGGTGAGGTACCGGCCTCCGCCGTAGCTCTCCCGCCCGCAGGTGCCGTCGCGCAGCGGAACGAACAGCCCACCCCCGTACGCCTCGATCCACCACATGGTCAGCGGCCCCCACTGCGTCTCGGCAACCGCCACCCGCCGGTACGCGATCACCCCGTCCGGGCCGCCGGTGTCGATGCGCAGCTCGCCGCTGGCCGGTCGCAGGGACGCCTCGACCACGGCCTCGGGATTGGGCGGGAAGTAGCGCACCCCGGTGAAGTCCTGTCGCTCCGCCACGGGGATCGGGCTCTGCGGGTGGGTGGCGAAGAGTTCGTCGCGGCCGGCGCGGAAGCCTTCCAGGTCGACGTCGGACAGGTACAGCCGGGCCACGCGCTCCCGCCAGTCGGCCAACTCCAGATCATCCACGCCACCGAGCCTATGCCTCGGCTCTGCGGTGGCTCAGCGCGACGGCCAGTTGGTGAGGACGGCGTCGAGGGCGTCCAGGGTGCGCGACCAGGAGTCGTCGGTGGGGCGCGGGGTGTGCCGGAAGCTGCCGGTCTTCTCCAGGCTCACGAACCCGTGGAACGTGCTGTGCATCATCCGCACCGCGTCGGTCTGGTCGGGTTCGGAGAGCCGATAGCCGCGCAGGATCGCCCGGGTCATCTCGGCGTGCCGGACGCCCGCGCTCGCGGCGGCGGTCTCCGGGTCCAGGTCGATCTGCATTGCCGCGTAGCGACCCGGGTGCTCTTGCGCGTAGTCGCGGTACGCGTTGGCGAACGCCACCAGCGCATCCTTGCCGGCCCGGCCGGCGAGCGCGGCGGCGACCCTGTCGGCCAGCTCCGCCAGTGCCAGCAGGGCGATCCTGACCCGCAGTTCCTGCGCGTTCTTGAGGTGGAAGTACAGGCTGGCGTCCTTGACCCCGAACTGGCGTGCGAGCGCGGCGACAGTGACGTTCTCCACGCCCACCTCGTCGGCCAGCTCGGCCGCCGCCAGTGTCAGGCGCTCGACTGTCACCCCGGCACGTGCCATGCAGCACACTCCAAACCTAGCCGTAATAATCGCTTGCCTAGGAGGGCTAGGCTACTACCTATGTTGGCCCTTACCGAATCCGTCATCCGCGCGTCCTTCGTCAATTGCAGCAAGGGCGAGGCGAAGCGGCTGGCCGTACCGAACGATCTTGAAATGCGTCAGTGGGACGACCTCGACTTCCTCGGCTGGCGGGATCCCTCCGCGCCGCAGCGGGCCTACCTGGTCGCCGAGACCGACGGCAAGCTGGCCGGGGTGGTGCTGCGGGCCGCGACGCACCAGATGGGGCGCGTGCGACACAGCATGTGCTCGTTCTGCCTGACCACCCACCTCGGCGGTGGCGTCTCGTTGATGACCGCCCCCAAGGCCGGTCCGAGCGGACGGCAGGGCGACTCCGTGGGGACGTACCTGTGCTCCGACCTGGCCTGCTCGCTGTATCTGCGGGGAAAGAAGCACGCCGGGCCCCCCGCGCCCGAGCCGCTGCCCCTGCCGGAGCGGATCGACCGCGTCAGGACCGCCCTGGCGACCTTCCTCCACAAGGTCACCGAGTGACGGTTCGACACGACCTGCGCGGCCGGAGTCGAAGCGGGTTCTGGCCCCGGTCCGCCTCCGGCTAGCGGTCGGTGGCCAGGCGGGCGTGCAGGTGCTCGTCGTAGCGGCGGCCGTCGCCGTACCGGTACGACTCGCGCAGGGTCCCCTCGGCCGGGTAGCCGGCGCGGTCGGCGACCCGGCAGGACGCCGGGTTGGCCACCGCGTGACACAGCTCCACCCGGTGCAGCCCGAGATCCGCGAAAGCCCAGTCGGTGAGCCGGACGACGGCACGCACCGCCACCTGACGCCCCCGCGCGGCGGGCACCGTCCAATAGCCGATGGACGCGTCGCCGTCGTGGATGCGGTGCAGCGACACCGAGCCGAGCAGTTTGCCGTCGGCCGCCGCGGTGACCGCCATCGAGGCGTGGCCACCGGTGGACCAGTCGGCCCGGCGACGTACCCAGAGCAGCGCGACATCGTCGTCGATCGGGTCGCCACCCTGCGGGTTCCACTGGGCGATCGCCGGGTCCCGGAGGGCGTCGCGCACCGCCGGGGCGTCCTCGTCCCGCCAGGGGCGCAGCAACAGGTCGGCGGCGGAGAGTTCCACGTGTTCCACGAGGCCGGAGTCTGGCACAACCCAAGACCTGCGCGCCGCCGGATTAACGCAGGTTTCCTTCAAAGCTGCACGATCCGCCGCTCGGACGCCAGGAAGTGACGCAGACGACCTTCAACGTCGGTACTTAAATTTTGAAAGAGTGCTATCGTCGTGGGCATGACCGAGAGCCTGGACAGCACCCGAGAGGCCGCCTGGCGCGCCTACATCGAGGCCAGCCAGCGTCTCTACACCCAGTTGGAAGAGGATCTGCGGGTCGACAGCGACCTCAGCTTCCCCGACTACCACGTGCTGGTCCTGCTCTCCGAGGCACCCGGGCAGCGGCTCCGGATGGGCGAGCTGGCCAGCCGGTTGATCTTCTCGCCCAGTCGCCTCACCTACCAGGTCTCCTCCATGCAGCGTCGTGGCATGGTCAGCAAGGAGCCCTGCCCGGACGACCGGCGCGGCAGCGAGGCGGTGCTCACCGCCGCCGGGCTGCTCGCCCTGCGGGAAGCCGCACCCCACCATCTGGCGTCGGTGCGTACCCATCTCATGGACGACCTCGACGACGCCGAGGTCGCCTGCCTCACCCGGGTCTTCGACCGGCTCGGCGAGCGCCTGCGGGCATCGCGGGTCAGCTCGACCACCCCCGCTTCACGCTAGGAGCCTCGACATGCCCGCGATCACCGTCGACAACGTCCTCGTCCTGCCCCGCCTGCCCCGGCTCGACGAGGCCACCACGATCCGTCCGGTCCGCACCGTGACCACGGCGCCCAGCGGCTTCGAGGGCGAGGGCTTCCCGGTCCGTCGCGCCTTCGCCGGGGTGGCGACCACCGACCTGGACCCGTTCATCCACCTCGACCAGATGGGCGAGGTCGACTACGCGCCGGGCGAGCCCAAGGGCACCCCGTGGCACCCGCACCGCGGCTTCGAAACCGTCACGTACATCATCGACGGCGTCTTCGACCACCAGGACTCCAACGGCGGTGGCGGCACCATCACCGACGGCGACACCCAGTGGATGACGGCGGGCAGCGGCCTGCTGCACATCGAGGCGCCGCCGGAGCACCTGGTGATGAGCGGCGGGCTCTTCCACGGCACCCAACTGTGGGTCAACCTGCCCCGCTCGGCCAAGATGAACCCGCCCCGCTACCAGGACATCCGAGGTCGGGAGTCGGCGCTGCTCACCACGCCCGACGGCGGCGCGCTGATCCGGGTCATCGCCGGCGAGGTCGCCGGGCACCGCGGCCCGGGTTCGACCTTCACCCCGATCACCATCACGCATGTCACGGTGCAGCCGGGCGCGCAGGTCGACCTTCCCTGGCGGCCCGACTTCAACGCCCTGGTGTACGTGCTGGGCGGTCGCGGCACTGTCGGCACCGACCGGCGGCCGGTGCGTACCGGCCAGCTCGCCGTGCACGGCCCCGGTGACGCGCTGCGGTTCAGCGCCGACACCGCGCAGGACAGCAACACCCCGGCACTGGACCTCTACATCATGGGTGGTCAGCCGATCCGGGAGCCGGTGGCACAGTACGGCCCGTTCGTGATGAACACCCGGGACGAACTGCTCAAGGCGTTCGAGGACTTCCAGGCCGGCCGCCTCGGCGTGATCCCCACCGAGCGGCTCCCGCACACCGGCGGCCAGGGCACCAGGCCCTGACCACCGCCGACCGCTGAGTTCGGCGCCGACGCCTCCGGTTCAGCCCGGGGGCGTCGGCGCCACCTCAGGAGACCGCAAAAATCCCGGCAACACCCAGAATTACCATCACCAACACCGCTACCAGCGCACCCCGTTCGCTCTCCACCGCCGGCTCGCGGTTCTCGGTCACGGGATTCGTCGTGTCGCGGGGCATGGTGTGGCCTCCTCGGCTGTTGTCGCGTCGCTTCCGATGGCGTTGGCCAGGTCACCGGTCTGGGGGCCTGGCGTGCGGACCCGCGTCGGGGGTCCTACCGTGAGGACGTTGCCGACCTCCAGGGGGGCTGGACGGTGCTCTTGCAGGACTGGTTCCTCACCGCTGAGGAACGCGCCAACCCGGTCTCTGGCATACCCGTGTGGACCACGGGAAACCTCGCCGAGCCGTTGATTCACGGTGCGGCGTACTTCGACCGACTGGTCGACGAGGTCGAGGCCCTGGGGCCCGGCGACCACCTGTTCTTCACCGACTGGCGTGGTGACCCGGACCAGCGACTGCGCCCGGACGGGCCGACGGTGGCCCAACTCTTCGCGCAGGCCGCGCAGCGTGGTGTGGTGGTCAAGGGGTTGATCTGGCGCTCGCACCTCGACGTCCTGGCCTACAGCGAGGCCGAGAACCGCGACCTCAGCGAAACGATCTCGGCAGCCGGTGGCGAGGTGCTGCTGGACCAACGGGTCCGGCGCGGCGGCTCGCACCATCAGAAGCTCGTGGTGCTGCGGCACCAGGGCGCGCCGGAGCGGGACGTCGCCTTCGCCGGCGGGATCGACCTGTGCCACAGCCGCCGCGACGACGCCGCGCACCACGGCGACCCGCAACCGGTGCAGATGTCCCCCCGGTACGGACCCAATCCGCCCTGGCACGACGTGCAGCTCGCGGTGCGCGGTCCGGTGGTCGGCGCGTTGGACACCCTGTTCCGGGAACGCTGGACCGACCCGATGCCGCTGGACTCGGAGAACCCGATGGCCTACCTGCGAGACCGGCTGCGCGGCTCGGACCTGCGCCCCGACCCGCTGCCCGAACAGCCGGCCGATCCGCCGCCCTGCGGTCCGCACCAGATCCAGGTGCTGCGCACCTACCCCGCCGTCCGCCCGCGTTACTCGTTCGCACCCGACGGGGAGCGGACCGTGGCCCGGGGTTACACCAAGGCGGTACGCCGGGCCCGCCGGCTCATCTACCTGGAGGACCAGTACCTCTGGTCCGCCGAGGTCGCGGACCTCTTCGCGCATGCTCTGCGGGACAATCCGGACCTGCACCTGATCGCCGTCGTCCCCCGCCACCCGGACGTGGACGGCAAGCTGGCGTTGCCGCCGAACATGGTCGGGCGCGAGCAGGCGCTGTCGCTGTGCGAGCGGGCCGCACCGGACCGGGTGCACGTGTTCGACGTGGAGAACCACGCCGGCGACCCGGTCTACGTGCACGCGAAGGTCTGCGTGGTCGACGACGTGTGGGCCAGCGTGGGCAGCGACAACTTCAACCGGCGGTCCTGGACGCACGACAGCGAGTTGTCCTGCGCCGTGCTCGACGACACCCCGGACCAGCGGGAGCCCACCGACCCCGCCGGGCGGGGCGACGGCGCGCGGAGCTTCGCCCGGGACCTGCGACTGCGGCTGTGGCGCGAGCACCTGGACCGCGACCCGGACGGCGCGGACGACACCGACCTACTGGACCCGGCCGACGCCGTCGCGGCCGTCACGGCCGCCGCCGACGCGCTGCAGCAGTGGTACGACGACGGCCAGGTGGGAGAACGGCCGCCCGGGCGGTTGCGCCCGCACCGCCCCGAGCGGCTGCCGTGGTACACCAGGGCCTGGGCGCTGCCGGTGTACCGGCTGGTCTACGACCCGGACGGCAGGCCGCTGCGGGCGAGACTGGCCGGCACCTGGTGATGCGGTCGGGCCGGCTCCGGCGCGGCGACCCCGTGCACGCTCAGGCCGCCGGGGTAGGCGAACGACGAGCGCGGTGAGTAGTAGCCGAAGCCGATGGTCAGCGGGTTGGCCGGGCGCAGCGCGTACATCGGGTGGCCGGGCTGGAGGAACTCCACCGACTCGATCTCGAACGGGGCGACCGGCTCGGCGACGAACGGGTAGGCCGAGCTGATCAGCTGGCCGTCGCGCCGGGTGAAGTAGCGGTGGTGCCCACTGCTGATCACGTGACCGGTCTCCCCCACCCGACATCGGGCCCGGATCAGCGGCGTGCCGTCGATCTCCGTCTCGGAGACCAGGTCCTCGCCGTTCACGTCGATCCGGGTGCGCCCGGCGATCACCGGGGCGCCGCGAGCGACGGCGTACTCACGGACCCGCCGACTGGAGGCCACGTAGTGGGTCCACCAGCCACCGGCGTTGAGGCCGCCGGGCGCGTCGACGCCCAGCAGTGAGACTCCGAGGTAGGTCAGCGAGTACGCGCCGAAGCCGGAGGTCTGCGTCTCGTCGTCGACGATGTACTGGTTCAGGAAGACCTGCCGGTCGGGACGGGGACAGAGCCCCGGCGGGACCAGCGCGGCGACCGCGTCGGGATCGGCCGGCAGCCAGCTGAAGTAGAGGGTGCGACTGTTCACGACAAGCTGGGGAGCGGCTGGATCGAGCACGGTGCCTCCGAACCGGGTGTGTACACGCGACGCTACGGCCGGTCCCACCAGCGGGACAAGGACGGATAGTCGACACTCCTGGCGACTTGTCGGATTTCATGTTGACCAGTCGACGCGCCCGTGGGCCGATCGGCCGGACCGGCCGGCCGACCGGGCAGCGGACCGCAGCGGACGGTAGCGGGAACAACGGGTAAGGATCCTCACAACGCACCTGGATTCCGCGCCATTTGCCCGTTTTATGGTTCAACACACCTTAAGTACATCAACCTTTCGGCTAGATTTCTGGGAGACGATCAGGTTAAGGTGACTCCCGAACGGCCTATTGAAAGCTAAACCAAAGCGTCACGTCTTTTTTGTCAGCGGACGAGGTGCAGGGAGGACCACCCATGACCGCGCCAACGATCACCGAGCAGCCGAGCGCAGCCGTCAAGGCCACCACCAAGCTCGACCCGCGCGCTCTCACCGACAGCGCCGCCGACCTGCTCAACGCGATGGCGGCGCTGCCCGCCAACCACCCGTCACGCGCCGCGCTGCGGGACCGGGCGATCGAGGCCTGGCTGCCGCTCGCCAACCACCTGGCCCACCGCTACAGCGGGCGCGGCGAGCCGAACGACGACCTGGCGCAGACCGCCGCTATCGGCCTGATCAAGGCCATCGACAAGTTCGACCCCGAGCGCGGTGTCGACTTCGCCGGTTACGCGATCCCCACCATCATCGGCGAGCTCAAGCGGCACTTCCGGGACCGCACCTGGGACATCCGGGTGCCCCGCCGGCTCCAGGAGCTGCGGCTGGCCATCTCCGACGCCAACAGCTCGCTCCTGCAGACCCTCGGCCGCTCGCCGACGGTCGCCGACATCGCCGCGCACCTCAAGCTCACCGAGGAAGAGGTGCTGGAGGGCCTGGAAGGCGCCCGCGCGTACAACGCGGTGTCGCTGTCCACCCCGACCGGCGACGGCGAGCGCGCCACCGAGCTGGGCGACATGCTCGGCGGCGAGGACAGCGAGTTCGAGCTGGCTGAGCTGCGGGTCGCCCTCGGCCCGGCGCTGGCCACCCTCGACGAGCGCGAGCAGAAGATCCTCACGCTGCGCTTCTACGGCAACCTGACCCAGTCGCAGATCGCCGACCAGATCGGTGTCTCGCAGATGCACGTCTCGCGGCTGCTGACCCGGGCGCTGACCAAGCTGCGCGGCCAGCTCGACGGCACGTACTGATCAGTTGACGAGCGGAGGGCCGGGTCCATTGGACCCGGCCCTCCGCTCTTGTCAGTGTTGTCAGTGCTGTCACGTGAGCGTGACAGTGCGACCACAGGACGTGCTGGTCGCGTCGACCGACCGGCTCAGCGCCCGGCCGGCTCCCGCCACATCGGCCAGAACGGCGTCCCGTCGGGCACCCGGAACGGCTCGCCGGCCAGGTAGCCGTGCTTCGCGTACAGGTCCCGGCTGCGCGGGCTGCTCGCTTCCAGGTACGCCGGCATCCCGTTGGCGTCCAGCCAGGCGTGGTGGTGGCGCATCAGCGCGCTCCCCAAGCCCTGCCCCTGCCGGTCGGGCCGGGTCGCCAGGAACGCGAGGTGGTGGTGATCCGGATGCGGGTGGTTCGCCGCGAACAGCTCGTCCAGGTGCTGGAACCGGTCGGTCCACTCGCCGCAGGCGGCGGCCAGTCGGGCGTCGTAGTCCGCCGGGGGCGGCGCCGGCTCACCGACCGACGGAAACCAGACCGCGACCGAGGCCCGGTCCGCTGTGGCGTGGACGATGCCGTGCCGCATCGCGTGTCCGACCAGGATCTCGAAGTCGCCGGCCAGTACCGCCTCCCGCTTACTCGGATCGGGGACCAGCCAGTACGTCACCTCCAGGACGGTGAACGCCTCGGCGATCCGACCCGCCACGAGAGTGGTCTCCTCCGGCCCGAGTTGCTCGATGACCACGCTCATCGGGTCACCTCCACGGCGGCCGGCGCCTCCGGCTTGACGGCGGCCGCGGCGCTCGCCGCCCCCAGGCCGATCCGGGCGTACGTGTCCGGGCGGTTGCTGCGCAGCAGAAGAGCCCAGCCGATGCCCAGCAGGGCGGCCACCGGGTACGCGGCGGGCAGCGCCCAGCGCAGCGTCGAGTCCGGCGCGACGCCGAGCAGGTTGGCGAAGTTCGACACGGCCAACCAGATGATCACGAAGAGCGCGATGGTGGCCAGGCCGGGCGCGATGGCCCGTCGCCAGAGGTTCTCGCCCCCGGCGGAGCGGGCGAAGTAGGCGATCACCGCCACCGAGGTGGTGGCGATCAGCAGCAGGACACCGAAGCCGCCGGTGGTGCCGACCCAGAAGAAGAGCTGGACCACCGGATCCCAGCCGTTGATGGCGTACAGCAGGATGACCAGGAGTCCGAGGACGCTCTGCGCCACCGAGGCGGCCCGCGGCGCCCCGGTACGGGCCGAGGTCTGCCCGAAGACCGCCGGCAGCACCCGCTCCCGACCGAGCGCGAAGGTGTAGCGAGCAGTGGTGTTGTGGAACGAGATCATCGCGGCGAGCACCGAGGTCAGGAAGAGCACCTGCCCGATGGTGACCGCGGTGTCGCCGAGGTGCGCGGCGGCCAGGTTGAAGATGAGCCCGACGCTCTGCTCGCCGGCCTCGGCGACGATCTGGTCCTGCCCGACAGCGACGGTCATGGTCCAGGACGACAGCGCGTACAGCCCGGCGATGATCGCCACCGAGAGGTAGGTGGCCAACGGCACCGTCCGCTTCGGGTCCTTGCTCTCCTCGCTGAAGACCACCGCCGACTCGAAGCCGACGAAGCCGAGTACGGCGAGCACCAGCACCGCGCCGACACCCGGCACGAAGAGGTTGTCCGGTGAGAACGGGGCGAAGCTGACCCCACCGTCGGCCGGGTTGCCGAGCTGTCCCAGGTCGAAGACGAGAACCACCACGATCTCGGCGACCAGCAGCGCGGCCAGGACCATGCCGTTGAGGTCGACCCGGAGCAGGCCGAGCAGGCCGACCAGCGCCCACGCCACCAGGGCCACGACGGCCCAGTGCGGGTGCCCACCGAAGAGCCGGTCGAGCACCGGCTCGGCCGCCACGCCGATGGTGCCGTACAGCCCGACCTGCAACGCGTTGTACGCGATCAGCGCGACCCAGGCGGCGCCCACGCCGGCCGGTCGGCCGAGGCCACGGGAGATGTAGGCGTAGAAGGCGCCGGCGTTCTCCACCCGGCGGGACATCGCCACGTAGCCCACCGAGAAGAGCGCGAGCACCGCGGCGATCAGCAGGAAGGCCAGCGGGATGCCGGTCACCCCGATGACGCCGTAGCCGGTGGTGACGACGCCGGCCACCACTGTCAATGGCGCGGCGGCGGAGAGGACGAAGAAGATCACCGAGGGGATGCCGAGGCGGCCTCGGGCCAGGGCTTCGGAGACGTTGCTGGGTCGGTCGACTGTCGATGTCGGGGGCATACGACTACTCCGATTGACGAGGGGAGGGTTGGGGGTTACCGGAGGGGATCAGGGGATGCCGCGCAGCACGGCGGCGCCGACGGCTGCCTCGGTGTGCCCGACGAGTTCCTTGAGTGGCGCCGGCAGCGCGGGGATGAGGACGTTCAACCTGTGGTGCGCGCGGGGGCCGGCGCTCCACAGCACCTCGCGGGTCAGCCCCGCGGCCACGACCAGGCCGAGCAGCAGGGCGTCCGGCACGCCCGGCGGGTCCGGCCGGTCCAGCAGGGCCCGCAGCCGGGTGGCCGGCCAGGCCACCGCGTTGAGGTCGATCGGCAGGTAGCTGACCGAGGTACGCAGCAGCCGGCGACTCTCCTGGCGGCGCAGCACCCCGGCGCGGGCCAACCGCTCCCCCACCGAGGTCGTGGCGCTCTGCGCCAGGAAACTCAGCCAGGTACGCAGCTCCCGGTGCTGGGACTCCCCGACCAACTGGTCCAGCACGGTGTGCGCCAGGGCATCGGCTGGCGGGCGCCGGTCGATGACGGTGATCTGCCCGGCCGTGACCGTGATGTGTCCATAAAGGATCAGCTCGCCGAGGAGCCCGCCGGCCAGCCCCAACCCGGTCGCCGCCGGGTGCAGCTTGGCCTTGCCGCGACTGTCGTTGTGTGCGATCAGGAAGAACTCGTCGGCGATGAGCAACGGTCCTCCCGCACAGGTATGTCCACAGTGATCGCGACCGGGAAAGGATGCACCGACAGCTACTGCAACGCAACTCCCAGATTCGAAAGTTGCACTCCGTGCATATGCGACCTGCGGATCTTGTCGTGGCAGACTCGGACGGTGACCGCCACCCCCGCCATCCGACCCGCCGCCAGCCCGACCGTGCGGCGACGCCGCATCGCCCGGGAACTCCGCCAACTTCGGGAACGCGCGGGCATGACCCTCGATGTGGCAGCCCGTCAGCTCGACATGTCGAAGAGCAACCTCTCCCGGATCGAGACCGCGCAGATCGGCATCAAACCGCGTGATGTCCGGGCCGCCCTCGCGCTGTACCAGGTGACCGGTTCGGATGCCGAGGCGCTGATCGAGATCGCCCGCGGGGCACAGCAGCGCGGCTGGTGGCAGAACTACAGCGACGTGCTCCCCGAGTGGTTCGAGTTCTACGTTGGGCTGGAGGCCGAGGCGGCGACGCTGCGCACGTACGAGGCCGAGTCGGTGCCCGGGCTTCTGCAGACCGAGGCGTACGCCCGGGAGATCTTCCGGCGCACCGCCGGTGAGGACGGTCTGGAGCGCAAGATCGCCGCCCGACTGCGCCGACAGGAGGTGCTGCGCCGCGAGGAGCCGGTCGATCTGTCGGTGATCCTCAACGAGGCGGTGCTCCTGCGCCCGGTCGGCGGCGCCGCGGTGATGGCCGAACAACTGGTCCACATGAGCCGGATCGCACAACTACCCAACGTGACAATCCAGGTACTTCCCTTCACCGCTGGAGGGCATCCCGCGATGAGCACCCCGTACGTGATCCTCAACTTCGCCGATGCCGCCGACGCGTCAGTGGTTTACCTGGATAACCTCACGATGGGGCTGGCTCTGGAGGAAGCCGATCATGTGCTCGGGTATAGCCTTCTGCACGAGGAGCTGTGCCGGATGGCGCTCGATCCGACGGCGTCGTTGACCCGTCTTGAGCATGCTTCTCGTAACTTTGCGTGACCGCTTCTGCGGCACGCCGACGCAGACGAGAGGTACCGCGGATGACGGCGTACGACCTGACCCGAGCGGACTGGCGCACCAGCACGCGCAGCAGCGGCAACGGCAACTGCGTGGAGGTCGCGACAGTCGATGGTCAGGTCGCCGTCCGGGACAGCAAGGACCGCTCCGGTCCGGTGCTCGCCTTCGGTGCGGCAGCCTGGCGGGCCTTCGTGCTCGGCGTCGGCGAGGTCCGTCGCTCCTGACGCACCCGCCCCGGTGCGAGACTGGGCCGTGCTCTCCGACGTAACAGTTGACCTGCCGGTCCGTCCGGTGCTGCCGGCGCTTGTCGCGGCACTCGACGCGGCCGGCGCCGGTGTGCTGGTGGCCCCGCCGGGCACCGGCAAGACCACCCTCGCGCCGCTGGCCGTGGCCGACCGGGTGACCGGTCGGGTGGTGATCGCCCAACCCCGCCGGGTGGCGGCCCGTGCCGCCGCCCGGCGCATGGCCGAGCTTCTCGGCGAGCGGGTCGGTGAGCGGGTCGGCTACGCGGTACGCGGCGAGCGCCGGGTCGGCCCGGCCACCCGGATCGAGGTGGTCACCACCGGCCTGCTGGTCCGCCGGCTGCACCACGACCCGGAGCTCCCCGGCACGGGTGCCGTGCTGCTCGACGAGTGCCACGAACGCCAACTCGACGCCGACCTCGCGCTGGCCTTCACAGTGGAGGCGCGTGCCACCCTCCGGCCGGATCTCTGGCTGCTGGCGATGTCGGCGACCCCGGACACCGGCCGGTTCGCCGCGCTGCTGGGCGGGCCCACCCCGGCACCTGTCGTACGGGCCGACTCGGCGTTGCACCCGGTGGAGCGGATCTGGGTGCCCCCGGCGCGCCCGATCGCCCCGCCCGGGGCCGGGCCGGTGGACCGGGCCCTGCTCGACCACGTGGCCGCCACCGTCCGGCGGGCGCTGCGCGAGCACGACGGCGACGTGCTCGTCTTCCTGCCCGGGGCCGGCGAGATCGCGGCGGTCACCGGCCGGCTCGCCGACCTGCGGGACGCTGTCGCGCTGCTGCCGCTGCACGGCCGTCAACGCGGCGCCGAGCAGGACGCCGCGCTGCGTCGCGCGGACCGACGGCGGGTGGTGCTGGCCACCGCGCTGGCCGAGACCAGTCTGACGGTGCCGGGTGTGCGGATCGTTGTGGACGCCGGGCTGTCCCGGGTGCCCCGGATCGACCTGGCCCGCGGGCTGGGCGCGCTGGTCACAGTGCCGGTCTCCCGCGCCGCCGCCACCCAGCGGGCCGGCCGGGCCGGCCGGGAAGCCCCCGGGTACGTCTACCGCTGCTGGTCGGCGGCGACCCACGAGCGGCTGCCCGCCCGTGCCGAGCCGGAGATCGCCACCGCCGACCTGACCGGCTTCGCGTTGGAGCTGGCCGCCTGGGGCCGACCGGACGGCGTCGGGCTCGCGCTGCCCGACGCGCCGCCGGCCGCCGCGATGACAGTGGCCCGGGAAACCCTGGAGACCCTGGGCGCTGTCGACGCCGACGGTCGGATCACGGCGCGGGGGCGGTCGATCGCCGCGGCCGGGGCGCACCCACGGCTGGCCCGGGCCCTGCTCGACGGCGCCGGCCGGGTCGGCGCCGACCGAGCCGCCGAGGTGGTCGCCCTACTCGCCGAGGAGAGCGCTGCCGGCCCCGGCGACGATCTGGTCGCCGGTTGGCGTCGGCTGCGCGCCGGCGTGGACGCGGGCGCGACAGCCCGTTGGCGCACCGAGGTACGCCGGCTGCGGGCCGCGCTACCTGCCGACGCCCCGCCGAAGAGCCGCGCCCACGCCACCGGCCGCACCGGCTCGGGTGGACTGAGCGACGATCTCGCCGCCGGGCTGCTCGTCGGTCTGGCGTACCCGGAACGGTTGGCCCGGGTGCGGCGGCCGGGCGGTTCCGCGTACCTGATGACCGGCGGGACCGCCGCGGAGCTGGCGGCCGGCTCGGGGCTGACCGGGTCCGACTGGCTGGCGGTGGCGGTCGCGGACCGCACCCCCGGCGCGCCGTCGGCCCGCATCCGCCGGGCCTCCCCGGTGGACGAGGCAACGGCCCGGGAGGCGGCCGGTCCGTTGCTACGCACCGGCCGCGAGGTCGGCTGGTCGGACGGGGACGTGGTGGCCCGGGAGGTGACCCGGCTGGGCGCCATCGAGCTGGTCCAGCGGCGGTTGGACCGGCCGGACCGGGCGGAGGTGGCCGCCGCGCTGCTGACCGGCCTACGCCAGGACGGGCTGAGCCTGTTGCAGTGGACGCCGGCGGCTCGGGCGCTGCGCGAGCGGCTCGCGTTCCTCCGGCACCAGCTGGGCGAGCCGTGGCCGGAGGTCGGCGACGACTCGTTGCTCGACGCCGCGCCGACGTGGCTGGGCCCGGAGCTGGCCGCCGCGCGACGCCGGGCCGACCTGGCGCGAGTGGACGTGTCGTCGGCGCTGCGTCGGCTGCTGCCCTGGGCGCAGGCCGCCCGCCTCGACGAGCTGGCCCCGGAGCGGATCGAGGTGCCCAGTGGTTCTCGGATCCGACTGGACTACGGCGACCCGGCCGCGCCGGTGCTCGCCGTGAAGCTCCAGGAGACGTTCGGCTGGCCGGCAGCGCCTCGCATCGCCGACGGTCGGGTGCCGGTGCTGCTGCACCTGCTCTCCCCCGCCGGCCGGCCGGTGGCGGTCACCGCCGACCTGGCGTCGTTCTGGCGTACCGGCTATCCGCAGGTCCGCTCGGAGCTGCGCGGGCGCTATCCCCGGCACCCGTGGCCGGAGGATCCGGGAACGGCGACACCCACCCGGCACGCCACGCCACGTCGGCGCTGAGCGCCGGTCTACTCCTCGACGACGTCGGCCACCACGACTGTGACGTTGTCCGGCGCGCCGGCGTGCAGGGCCAGGTCGATCAGCTTGGCGGCGCAGGCGTCCCGGTCCGGATAGCCGCTGAGCACCTCGGTGAGGGTGTCCGGGCGAACCACGTTGGAGAGGCCGTCGCTGCACAGCAGCCACCGGTCGCCGGCCCGGGGCACCATCGTCGCGTACGACGGGGAGACCTCTTCGCCCTGCAACGCCTGGGTGACCACGGCCCGACGCGGGTGGCTGCTGGCCTGGTCGGCGGTGATCACGCCCTGATCGACCAGCATCTGCACGAACGTATCGTCCCTGGTGACCTGCTTGAGCACGCCCTCGCGGAACAGGTAGGCCCGGGAGTCGCCGACGTGCGCGAGCGCCAGGCAGCTGCCGGTACGGGCGAAGAGCAGGGCGGTCAGCGTGGTGCCCATGCCCTGGCGCTCGGGATCCTCGGCGACCGCCTGTCGGATCCGGGAGGTGGCCAGGGCGATGCCACCTTCGAGCGCGGCCACCAGGGCGTCCTCGGGTGTCTCCAGGTCGAGCGGGGCGACCGCGTCGATGGTGAGGGCGCTGGCCAGGTCGCCGGCGGCCATCCCGCCCATGCCGTCGGCGACGGCGACGAGCCAGGTGCCGGCGTGCAGGGCGTCCTGGTTTCCGCTGCGGATCAGCCCACGGTCGCTCGTTCCCACGGAACGCAGCTTCAGGGTCATGGGAGGCAGCCTGCCAGGCGAAGGGCGCAGTTGTCTCTAGGAGATCAGGACGACGGCGCGTGGCGCGGCCAATCTCACGTCCGGGTGGCGGCGCGTCGGCGCGCGCGCTCGAGCTGACCGCCCTCGTCGGACGCGGAAACCCATCCAACCAGATCAATTGACATGACGTACCGGCACTGGAAACATCGAGCCGATACCTGGGAGCGCTCCCAGCTCCCGTCGCATCATCGTGCCACCGCCACCGTCCCACTTTCCGTCCCGGAAGGACTCCCCGTGACGCCATCCCGACGCCGCCTCCTGTTGGCTGCGGCGACCACTCTGGCCCTCACCGGCGCGGGCGCCGGCGCGGCCCACGCCGACCCACCACCGGACGCCCCCGAGCAGATCGACAACGGCGACTTCAGCGCCGGGGTGAGCCCCTGGTTCTCCTTCGGCACCGGCGCGCTGGCGGTCACCGACGGCCAGCTCTGCACCACAGTCGCGGGCGGGCTGGCCAACCCGTGGGACGCCGGCATCGGCCAGGACGGTGTGCCGCTGATCGCCGGCGCCGAGTACACCCTCGGCTTCGCGGTCTCCGCCACCCCCGGCGCCGCGGTCAAGGCCGTGTTGCAGCTTGGCAGCGCCCCGTACACCACGTACGCGGCAGTGGACGCCACAGCGACCGGCACCCTCCAGCGGGTCGAGCAGACCTTCACCGTCCCGGACGACAACCCCAGCGCCCAACTGATCTTCCAGGTCGGCGGTTCCGCCCAGGCGCAGACCATCTGCCTGGACGACGTCTCGCTGCGCGGCGGCGAGCCGCCCGAGCCGTACGAGCCGGACACCGGGCCACGGGTGCGCGTCAACCAGGTCGGCTACCTTCCCGGCGGCCCGAAGAACGCCACTGTCGTCACCGAGGCCACCGCAGCGCTGCCCTGGCAGCTACGCAGCGCCGCCGGTGCCGTCGTGGCCAGTGGCACCACCACCGCCCGCGGTGTGGACGCCGCCTCCGGGCAGAACGTGCAGACTGTCGACTTCTCCAGCTACCGCACTCCAGGCACCGGGCTCACGCTCACAGTGGACGGCGAGACCAGCCACCCGTTCGACATCTCCGGCGCCCTCTACGACCAGCTGCGCTCCGACTCGTTGCAGTTCTTCTACGCCCAGCGCAGCGGCATCGCCATCGACGGTGACCTGATCGGCGACGAGTACGCCCGACCCGCCGGCCACCTCGGCGTCGCCCCCAACCAGGGCGACACCAACGTGCCCTGCCAGCCAGGTGTCTGCGACTACTCCCTGGACGTGCGCGGCGGTTGGTACGACGCCGGCGACCACGGCAAGTACGTGGTCAACGGCGGCATCGCCACCTACCAATTGCTGAACACCTTCGAGCGGACCAGGACGGCGGCCACCGCCAACGGCGGCGCGGAACTCGCCGACGGCACGCTGCGGGTGCCCGAGCGAGACAACGGGGTGCCGGACATCCTCGACGAGGCCCGCTGGGAGCTGGAGTTCCTGCTGCGCATGCAGGTGCCCGCCGGCAAGCCGCTCGCCGGCATGGTCCACCACAAGATCCACGATCAGAACTGGACCGGGCTGCCCCTCTCGCCGCAGGACGATCCGCAGCCGCGCGAGCTGCACCCGCCGTCGACAGCTGCCACCCTCAACCTGGCCGCCACCGCAGCCCAGTGCGCCCGGCTCTTCGCCCCCTACGACGCGGCGTTCGCGACCCGCTGCGGCACTGCCGCGAAGACCGCCTACGCCGCGGCCAAGGCCCACCCGGCGGTGTACGCCAGCCCGACCGACGGCACCGGCGGCGGCGCGTACGACGACAGCAACGTCACCGACGAGTTCTACTGGGCGGCGGCCGAGCTGTACCTGACCACCGGGGCGCAGAACTACCTGGCCGACCTGACCGCCTCGCCGCACCACACCGGAAACGTGTTCGACGCACGGGGCTTCGGCTGGCAGAGCGTGGCCGCGTTGGGCCGCCTCGACCTTGCCACAGTGCCGAACGGGCTACCCGCCGTCGACCTGGCCCGGGTTCGCGCCTCGGTCACCGCCGCCGCCGACACGTACCTCGCCGAGCTGCGCCGGCAGGCGTACGGGCTGCCGATGCCCGGTGACGCCAACAGCTACTTCTGGGGCGGCAACAGCAACGTCATCAACAACGCCGTGGTGCTGGCCACCGCGTTCGACCTGACCCGCAACCCCGTCTACCGCGACGGCGCCGTACAGGCCATGGACTACATCCTTGGTCGCAACGCCCTGAACATCTCCTACGTCACCGGGTGGGGAGAGCACGCCGCGCAGAACCAGCACAGCCGGATCTTCGGCCACCAGCTCGACCCGAACCTGCCCCGACCGCCCGCCGGCTCCCTCGCCGGTGGCCCGAACGCGGCCCTCCAGGACCCGTTCGTGGCACAACTGCTGGCCGGTTGCGAGCCGATGTTCTGCTACGTCGACGACATCAACTCGTACTCGACAAACGAGGTGGCGATCAACTGGAACTCGGCGCTGACCTGGATCTCCTCGTTCCTGGCCGACCAGGGTGACGCCGGCGCGGTGCCGGCCACCACCTGCACGGCGCGCTACACCAACTACGGCGCCTGGCAGGGCGGCACCGGGTTCACCGGGCAGCTGACCATCCAGAACACGGGCACCGCGGCCATCAACGGCTGGAGCGTGCGCTTCGCGTTCACCGGTGACCAGCGGGTACGCGAGGCGTGGCTGGCGAAGGTCGCCCAGTCCGGCGCGACGGTGACCGCGCGCAACGAGTCGTACAACGCCAAGATCGCACCCGGCGGCACTGTGACGTTCGGTTTCAACGCGACGACGGGCGGCGGCGCCAACCCGGGCCCCGGCCTGGTCACTGTCAACGGGGCGGCCTGCTCGCTGACCTGACCGACGCCCTGGTGCCCGCCCGGGGAGGGGCGGGCACCAAGACCGCACGACGCGCGGCCGGCGGGTCAACCGCCGGCCGCGTTGTGCTTCGCCACCAGGCTCGGGAGTTCGTCCAGTGAGTCGATCCGGAACAGGCACCGCTCGGCCACCGTGGAGGGGTCGAGGATGTGTCCCCACGGACCGCGTCGGATCAGGCACGTCTTCATGCCCGCCTCCAGGGCCGGGCGCACGTCGTTGTCGGGCCGGTCGCCGACGTACAGGATCGACGACGCGACACCGCCGCCCGCGGCGACGACCCGCTCGAAGAACGCCGGTGACGGCTTCGCCACACCCCACCCGTGCGATGTGCCGATCACGTCCACCGCAAGGTGGAGATCGCGCAGGGTCGCCTCTGCATGAGCTGGCTGGTTTCCGGCCAGGCCCACGAACAGGCCCTGGTCCTTCAAGGACTCCAGGCACCCCCGCGCGTCCGGGTAGAGATCCTCCTCGGCGAACGACTCCGGCTGGCCGGCAGCCTCGCGACGCTGTAGCTCGATGGTGAGATCGAAGTCGGGCCGAAAGACCCGGAACGTTTCCTGATAGTCGAGACCCCGGGCGATCACCGCGCCGAAGACCGCCGAGAAGGTGTGCCGGGGCACCCCGAGCCAATCGGCCCAGGCAGCGAACTCGCGGGACTCGTCGAGAATGGTCCCGCCAACATCGAAGATGACAGTGTCAATCATGTCCGTCCCCCGTTGACGCTCGCACCGTCGGTGAAGCATAGACGGGGGTACGCACGACCAGCGGGCTTCGACGATCAAGCCGGACGCGCAGCAAACCGGTGGATCAGACGCGCCGAGTGAGCCATGGTGACGCGATGGATGACGGTGATCTGGCTCATGGTGATCCAACTGGCGCGGAGCGTCGGGTGTGGGCGGCGATGCCGGCGGGGTCCCGCAGCGCACTGTCCGGGATGTCCGGCGCGGACCTGCGCAGTCTGCTGTTGAGCGTGGCCCGCGACCGGGTGGCGACCACGCGACCGTCCGAGGTGGTACGACGGTGGCGCGAGGACCGCTTCGTCCGCCCGGCCCGTGCCGACCCGCGCGTGCTCGCGCGGGTGGAGGCCCGGATGTGGCAACTGCTGCCCGCCGACGTCGCCGGGGTGGAGCTGTCGCCGGTCGTACCGGTCGGCACCTGCTCGGCTGTCGCACCGATCAGCCAGAACAGGATCGTCACCACGATGCGCGCCAGCGAGGTGCTGAGCGATCCCACAAACGCCCTCGCCATCGAGGCGGCCGTACGTCGCCGCCGAGAGAGCGAGGTGCACCTGGCCGCTGCCCATCGGGTGCTGCGGGCGCAGGACTTCGGCGGCGACGCGTCGGCGCACTTCCGGCTCTTCGCCCTGGTGTCCAGCGCCCGGGACACTGGCTCGGGCGACACGCAGGCCCGGTTGCTGGTCCGGCATCTCACCTACTGGCGGACCGTCCTCGCCGAGCTGGCACCGACCGCCGCGCCTCGGCTGCACGTCACCACCTTCGACGATGAGGTCGTCCGGGAGCGGCTGGCCGACACCGTCCGACCGGCACTCGACGCAGGTGTGGTGCCGCTCGTGGACGAACCGGAGCGGTCTCGCGGTCGCGGCTACTACACGGGCTGCGCCCTGCGGATCACCCTCCTGGACGGCAGCCTCGAGATCGGCGACGGAGGCCTCACCGACTGGACCGCCCGGCTGAGCGGTGACGCGAAGGAGCGCTGCCTTGTCTCCTGCCTCGCCACCGAACGTCTCGTCGACGGCATCAGCCGCTGAGCCCGGCCTCGGCGAAGGCCACAGTGGGCGCCCCTTTGCCGCTGCCGGATGCCGGTGAGCTTAACCTGCGACCGAGCCAGAACTGTCGTACACCTGTTCTATTGTCGGTCCATGTTGGAGGAGTTGGCGCAGGCGGAGGCGGCGGTCGCCGACTGCCTCGACGCGCCGGCGTGGGCTCTTCCGGCGCACGACCTCGTCGCGGCAATCGACGCCACGCACCGACTCGAGCAACGCCTGGCCGCGGTCAAGCTGGCCCTCGTGCGGGAGCTGGACGGTCGAGGCATCGCGACCGCGCAGGGCGCGTCGTCGACAGCCGTGTGGCTGCGGGACCGGTTGCGCCTCAGGGTCGGTGCTGCCCGGCGGCTGGTCGAGTTGGCTGCGACGCTCGTCGCCGCCCCAGCCGCCGTGCGGGACGCGTTGGCCAACGGGGAGGTCGACGTCGAGCAGGCGCGGGTCATCGCCGGCACTGTCGAAACCGTCCACACCGCCGCCGGGGCAGAGGCCGCCGACAGGGCGGTCGGCGTCCTCGTCGGCTGGGCGGCGCAGTTCGACGCCACCCTGCTGCGCAGGCTCGGCACCCGCATCCTCGATCACGTCGCCCCAGAGGTCGCCGACGCGGCCGCCGAAGCGGCGCTGCGGGCCGACGAGTCGCGCGCCGCCCGCGACCGACACGTCACGATCAGCGAACAGACCGACGGCCGGCTACGCCTCACCGGCATCCTCGATCCAGAGGCTGCCGCGCTGCTCCGCACCGCCATCGGCCCTCTCAGCGCACCCACCGGGCCGGACGAAACACGCACCGCCGGGCAACGCCGCCACGATGCCCTCGCTGATGTCTGCCGACTCGCCCTGCGCGGTGGCGAACTCCCCGACCATGGCGGCGACCCCACCCAACTCGTCGTCACCACCAGCTACGACGGGTTGGCGCGGCAGCTGGGCACCGGCGCTCTCGACACCGGCCCGCATCTCACTCCCGCGGCTGTGCGCCGGCTTGCGTGCGACGCCGCCGTCCTACCCGCTGTCCTCGGCGGCGCCGGCCAACCACTCGACGTCGGGCGACAACGCCGGCTCATCACCGGCCCGCTACGCCGCGCCCTGGTGCTACGTGATCGAGGCTGTGCCTTCCCCGGCTGCGACCGCCCACCGCGCTGGTGCGACGCCCACCACATCCGACACTGGGCCGACGGCGGCGACACCAGCCTGGCCAACGCCGTCCTGCTCTGCGGCCACCACCACCGGCACCTTCACCGTGGTGAGTGGGCCGTCCGGCTCGGCGGCGACGGTCGCCCCGAGTTCGTTCCGCCGGCATGGCTGGACCCCGAACAGCTCCCCCGCCGCAACCAGTACCACCTACGGACGTGACCTCTCAGCCGATCTCCTCGTCGACGAAGCACCAGCGCCAGGCCTCTCCCGGCTGCGCCGAGCGGATCACCGGGTGGCCGGTGGACGCGAAGTGCTTGCTCGCGTGCTGGTTCGGCGACGAGTCACAGCAGCCGACCTGCCCACAGCTCAGGCAGGTGCGCAGGTGCACCCAGTAGGTGTCGCCGGTGGCGACGCAGTCCGCGCACTCGTCAGGGGTACGCGGCTCGGCGGCACCGGCCTCGGTCAGGTGCTGACAGCTCACTTCTCAACCTCTCGCAGCAACGACTCTTCAAGGTCCAGGTCACGGTAGGCCTGCACCAGCACTTCCTCAGGGATCCGACCGGAGTCCCGGGCCGCCCGGAACACGTCCCGCTCGGCGTCGATCATCTCCTGCCGCAGCCGACCGTACGCCTGCGACGGGGTCTCCCGCTCGTCGCCGCCGAGTCGTTCCCACGCCATGTTGGTGCGGTCCTCCACCGCTCGGCGCAGCCGGTCCACCACCGCATCGGGTGCGCTGTCGGCCAACTCGTCGAGGCGGTCCTGCGCGGCCTTGCTGGCCTGCTGCTGCACGGCGGCCGCGGAGAGCGCGTCCTGCACCGGGTCGTCCTGCGGCAGCTTCAACCGGCGGGCGACCAGCGGCAGGGTGGCGCCCTGGCCGACCAGGGTGAAAACGATCACGGCGAAGGCCAGCCAGATCAACAACGCCCTGGGGTACGGCTCGTCGCCGGCCAGGGTCAGCGGCAGAGCCAGCGCGGCGGCCAGGGTCACCACGCCCCGCATACCGGCCCAGCCGATGATGATCGGGAACTTCGGCGACGGCCGGGCGTCACGGCGGCGGACCCGGGGGACCAACCGGGCCAGGTAGGTGGCCGGAAAGAGCCAGACGAAGCGGGTCAGGAAGACGGTGGCGAGCACCGCGAAGGTGATCAGGACGAGCGAGCCGATTGGCTCGTCGAGGTCGCGCAGCACCTCCCGCAGTTGCAGCCCGACCAGCAGGAAGACCAGGCCCTCCAGCAGGAAACGGACCAGCCGCCAGAACGCGCCGATCTGCAACCGGGACGCCGCCGACAGCAACTGGGGCAGCTTGTGCCCGAGCACCAGACCGGTGACGACCACAGCGACCACACCGGAGGCGTGCAGGTGTTCGGCGGTGAACACCACAGCGAACGGGATGATCAGCGACAGCGCGTTGTCCAGCAACGGGTCGGTGATCCGCCGATGCAGAAAGCCGAACACCAGCGCCCCGAGCGCCCCGATCAGGATGCCGCCCCCGGTGGATCGCAGCACCTCGATGGCGATCTTGTCGGCGCCGACGGTCGAGCCGACGGTGGCCATCGTCGCGACCCGCAGCAGGACGAGCGCGGTAGCGTCGTTGACCAGGCTCTCGCCCTCCAGGATGGTGACGACCCGGCGGGGCAGCCCGACCCGACGGGCGACGGCCGTGGCGGCCACGGCATCCGGCGGGGCGACCACCGCGCCGAGGGCGAGGCAGATCGCGAACGGCAGCTGCGGCAACAGCAGGTGCAGCACCAACCCGACCACGAACGCCGTGAACAACACCAGGCCGACCGCGAGCAGCAGGATCGGCCGGATGTTGTTCTTGAACGCCGGCACCGAGGTCTCCAGCGCGGCCACGTAGAGCAGCGGCGGCAGGATGCCGACAAGCACCAACTCGGGGTCGAGTTCGATCTGCGGGAAGCCTGGCACGAACGAGAGGGCCAGACCGAGGACGACCAGCACGATCGGCGCGAGCAGACCGAGCCGGCGGGCCAACGCGGCGCCCAGGGTGGCGATCGCCAGGAAGACGACGACCGGAAACAGGCTTTCCATGGGGTACGAGCCTAGGGGAACGCCTGTTCGGGCCTCGATCAGCCGCCCGGGCGCAGCTTCGGCAGCACCTCCGCGCCGAACGCGTCGATGAAGCCGCGCTGCTCCTGCCCGACGTGGTGCAGTGCGATCTGGTCGAAGCCGAGCTGCGCGTACTCCTCCAGCCAGCCGACGTGGCGGCCCAGGTCCGCCGACACGTTCACCACCTCGGCGACCCGCCGCGCCGGCACGTCGGCGGAGACCACGTCGAAGTGTTCGACGGTCTCCAGGTCCCAGCAGACCGGCGGGGCGAAGACGTTGCTGCGCCACTGGTCGTACGCGAGAGCCTCGGCCTCGGCCTGCTCCCTCGCCCAGGAGACGTGCACCTGGAGGTGCAGCGGCCCGCGTCCGCCAGCGTCCCGGTACGCGTCGATCATTTCGCGCAGGTGCTCCACCGGGGCGTTGACGGTGATCAGCCCGTCCGCCCATTCGGCGCACCAGCGGGCGGTGGCCACGCTGACGGCGGCGCCGACAAGCGCGGGCGGCTGCTCGGGACGGGTCCACAGCCGGGCCCGATCCACCCGGACCAGGCCGTCATGGCTGACCTCCTCGCCGGCCAACAGGGCCCGGATCACGTCCACGCACTCGCGCAGCCGGGCACTGCGCACGTCCTTGCGGGGCCACGGGTCGCCGGTGATGTGCTCGTTGCTGGCCTCGCCGGTGCCCAGAGCCGCCCAGAACCGGCCCGGGTACATCGCGCCGAGGGTGCCGATCGCCTGCGCGATGATCGCCGGGTGGTACCGCTGACCGGGCGCGTTGACAACGCCGAACGGCATGCCGGTGGCCTGCAACGCCGAGCCCAGCCAGGACCAGGCGAAGCCGGACTCGCCCTGCCGGGCGCTCCACGGGGAGAAGTGGTCGGAGCACATGGCGGCGTCGAAGCCGGCCCGCTCGGCGTGGATCACCGCCTCCAACAGGGCGCGTGGACCGATCTGCTCATGCGAGGCGTGAAAACCGAACGACGTCATGGGCACACTTCCTACCCACGACGGCACCGGCTGACGCGTGCCGCGCCCCGAACTACTCGGCGTGCGCGCCAGCGCCGGCCGAGGCGGCGCCCTCGCCTACCCAGACCGTCTTGGTGTTGCAGAACTCCCGCATGCCCAGCGCCGACAACTCCCGCCCGTACCCGGAGTTCTTCACACCGCCGAACGGCAACTCGGGGTACGAGGTGGTCATCCCGTTGATGAAGACGTTGCCGGCGTCCAGGTCGGTGGCGAAGCGCTCCTGCTCGGCCGGGTCCCGGGTCCAGGCGTTCGAACCGAGGCCGAAGCTGGTGCCGTTGGCGACCTCGATCGCCTCCTCGTACGACGAGACCCGGAACAGGCCGGCGACCGGGCCGAAGACCTCCTCGGACCACATCCGCATCTGCGGGGTGAGGTCGGTGACCACTGTCGGCGGGTAGAACCAGCCGTCGCCGCTCGGCGGCTCGCCACCGCAGAGCACCGTCGCGCCGTTGTCGGCAGCGTCGCTGACCTGGGCGTGCACCTCGTCGCGGCCACGCTCGCTGGCCAGCGGCCCGACGTCGGTGTTCGGGTCCATCGGGTCGCCGACGCGCAGCGCGGCCATGTTGGCGGCGAACTTCTCGGCGAAGGCGTCGAACACGTCGGTGTGCACGATGAACCGCTTCGCGGCGATGCAGGACTGGCCGTTGTTCTGGCAGCGGGCGGTGGTGGCCACCTCGGCGGCCCGGTCCACGTCCGCCGAGGGCATCACCACGAAGGGGTCGCTGCCGCCGAGTTCGAGGACGGTCTTCTTGAGCTCCCGCCCGGCGATCTGCGCGATGGACCGGCCGGCGGGTTCGCTGCCGGTCAGCGTCGCGGCTCGTACCCGGGGGTCGCTGAGGATGTGGTCGACGGCCTCCGAGTCGACCAGCACCGTGGTGAAGGCCCCCTCGGGGAAGCCTGCTCGTCGGAACACGTCCTCCAGCAGCAGCGCGGTCTGCGGCACGTTCGAGGCGTGCTTGAGCAGGCCGGTGTTGCCGGCCATCAGCGCCGGGGCGGCGAAGCGCATCACCTGCCAGAGCGGGAAGTTCCACGGCATGACCGCGAGCACCACGCCGATCGGCTGGTAGCGGATGAACGCCCGGATGGCCTTCACGGCGTCGGCGTCGGCGGGCTCGTCGGCGAGGAACGCGGGGGCCTTGTCGGCGTAGAAGCGGGCGGCGGTGGCGCACTTGGTCACCTCGGCCTGCGCCGCGACGTACGTCTTGCCCATCTCCGTGGTCATGATCCGGGCGATCTCGTCGCGCTCGGCGTCCAGCAGGTCGGCCGCGGCGTTCATCCACTGGGCGCGCTGGTCGACGGTCGTCGCCCGCAGCTGGTGGAACGCGAGGTCGGTGCGCTCGATGGCGTCGTCGAGTTGCTCGGTGGACATCGCCTCATAGGTCTTGAGCACCTGTCCGGTGGCGGGGTTGGTGGTGGCGATGTGGGGCATTGCGTCCTCCTGTCACTCGAACAACGAGTGTCGTACGCCCGGCTCCTCGCGGCGGCGGGCGGCGCGGCGGCGCTGGATCACGACCAGGTCGACCACGGCGACCACGGCGAAGATCGCGCAGAGTACGCCGAGCCAGGCGATGCCGGCCCAGAACGCCAGCACCGCGAAGAGCACCATGATCACCAGCCCGAAGCTGGCGAGGGTGAGCCGAAGGTTCAACGCGCTGTTCGCGTGGCCGACCGTGCCACGGGCGCGCCGGGGCTGCGATCTCGTCATGCCCAGGGACCTACCCCCGATCGCCAGCGTTAACCGGTCTCGGACACGTCGGTCAGTCGCGCCAGGCACCGCGCGACGCCGCCGCGGCGGCGTACGCCGAGAAGTCGCGCGGGTCGCGACCGGTCAGCCGGCGGACGGTGTCGGTGGGCTCCGCGTGGCCGAGGTCGCGCAGGGCCGCGAAGGCCGCGATCTGTTGCTCGATCTCCTCGGCGGGGACGCCCAGCGGACCCAGCGCGGCCCGGTAGTCGTCAGCCGTGCCGAGGTGGCGCACCGGTCGGCCCGCCGCTCGGCTGATGGTCTCGGCTGCCTCAGCGAAGGTGATCGCCCGGGGCCCGGTGACCTCGTGGACCTGGCCGGCGTGCCCGGGCTGGGTGAGGGCGGCCACCGCGACGGCGGCGATGTCGTCGGCATCGACGAACGCCTGGCGCGCCCCGCCGACCGGCACGGTGATCTCCCCGGCCAGCACCGCCTCCCGGAACACTCCCTCGTCGAAGTTCTGGTCGAACCAGTCCGCTCGCAGGATCGTCCAGTCGGCGCCGGCCTCGCGTACCGTCCGTTCCGCGGCCAGCAGGCGCTCGTCGCCCATCGTCTCGATCGCCCGGCTGGACAGCAGCACCACGTGCCGCACCCCCTGCTCGACTGCCAACCGGACGAGGGCCGGCTCGACAGGCTGGCCGTCCGGTGCCATCAGGTAGGCACCGGACGCGCCCGCCAGCGCGGGCGCCCACGTCGACTCGACCGACCAGTCGAAGCGCACCGGGCCGTTGCGGGAGGCTGCGCGGACCCGGACGCCCAGCGCCCGCAGTCGGTCGGCCACCCGTCGCCCGGTGGTGCCCGTCGCACCGAGCACGAGAATCGCTCTGTCGGCCATGCCCCGAGTAGAGCATCGACCCCCGACAGGTTCCGACCGATCGCCGGCGAGACCGGGCGGCACCGGGGTGCGCTGGTGTGCTCGATTACATCCGTTCGCGCCGCGGCCGTCGTCGACCGCAGGATGGGCGCATGTCAATGACCCTCGCCGTGCCGGTGACCGTCTCCATCGCCCGCCGCGTCGATCCCGGCCGGGCCAGCGAGATGGTGGCCTGGATGCGGGCCGGCACCGCGCTGGCCGAGGCGTTCCCCGGGTTTCTCGGCGCCGGCTGGGTGCAGAGCGGCCCCGGTTCGCCGGAGTGGCACATGCTCTACCGCTTCGCCGACGCCGAGACGCTGCGCCGGTGGGAGGAGTCGCCGCAGCGGCACTGGTGGCTCAGCTCGGCACAGGGCATCGTCGAGCACACCCGGGTCGAGCGGCGCACCGGGATCGAGGGCTGGTTCGACAGGCCGCTGGAGCACTCGGTGGACCCGGTGGAACCGGCCCCGCCCGCGTCGCCGCCCCGGTGGAAGCAGGCGGTGACCATCTGGCTTGCGTTCTTCCCGCTGAGCCTGACCGCCACCCTGCTGACGAGCCGCTTCCTCGACGCGGTGCCGCTGGCGGCCCGGGTGCTGCTGATGACGCTCTGCCTGACCCCGCTGATGACCTATCTGGTGCTGCCCCGGATCACCCGGGCGTTGCACTGGTGGCTGCACGGTCAGCGGGCACCGTGGCGGGACGCATAGCACCCCGACGGCTTCCGCCTGGGCACTCTGCCGCATACCCGACAGCAACTTCCCGGCCCACCACATCCTGCGCATAGAGTTACCGCGCTGTCGCTCTGTGCTGCGGGAACGGGAGACGTCATGCCTCGACGCTGGGTGGCCGCACTGGCCTGTCTCGCGGCGCTTGTCGCACTGGCCTGCGAGGGCGGCAACTCCGCGGAGCCCCGCCCCACCACGACCGCCAGGCCGACGACCGGGCCCGGCGGCATCGCCGCCCTCGGCGACTCGATCAGCACCGGCTTCGCCTCCTGCCTGGTGCTCACCTCCTGCGAGCGCAACTCCTGGTCGACCGGGGACGGGCTGCGGGTGCAGAGCCACTACCGGCGGCTGCTCGAACAGAACCCGGCGATCCGCGACCGGACGTACAACCATGCCCGTCCCGGCGCCCGCGCGGACGCCCTCGTCGGTCAGGCCGAGGCGGCGGTACGCGACCGCGCCGACTACGTGACAGTGCTGATCGGCGCCAACGACGTCTGTCGGGGCGGGGTGGACGCGATGACGCCGGTGGCGCAGTTCCGGGCCGACGTCGACCGGGGGCTGCGGGTCCTGCGGACCGGCAGGCCGAAGGCACGGGTGCTGGTGGTGAGCATCCCCGACCTGTACCGACTCTGGGAGGTCGGACACGACGACGCCCGGGCGACCCGCGCGTGGCGGCGGGGCATCTGCCCGGCCCTGCTGGCCGAGGCGACCTCGACCGCACCCGCCGACCGGGCGCGCCGGGCCGCCGTCCGGGAGCGGATCGACGCCTACAACGCCGAACTGAAGGCGGCCTGCCGGGCGTACGGATCACGGTGCCGGCACGACGGCGGCGCGTTGCACAAGGTCCGGTTCACCCTGGACCTGCTCAACCCGCTGGACTGGTTCCATCCCAACGCCACCGGCCAGGGCCGCATCGCCGAGGTGACCTGGCGCTCCTCCGGCCTGGCCAGCTGACGACCCCGATCGGCCCGTCAGGGTTGGCGCGGCTCCGGGACGGCGTTGCCGCGGGAGCCGTAGAGGGCCCGAGACCGCTGGGCGAGGTCCTTTGTGGCCGACGAGTTGGCCCAGGTGCCGAGCACGATGGCCGCACCGGGGACGATCTTGGCGACCATCCGCTTCGCGGCCCGGACGCCGGCCATCTGGGCCAGCCGAATGCCGAGTTGCAGCATGACCCGACCGAGCGGACGCTGCCCGCCCAGGCCGAAGAGCGCGTCGGCGCGTTCCCGGCCGGCGGCCACGCCGAGCGCCAGCCGGGCGCTCTCGGCGACCTTGTGCACCCGCTGGAGCACCAGCAGGTCGGTGGCCCGGTCGTTGTGCAGGGGGTCGACGTCGTACGCGGCGGCGATGTGCAACACCATCCGCGCCTGGGTCCAGGCCAGCACGCCCACGTCGATCACGGCGCCGGGCAGCCCGGCCACGCCGGAGACCGCGCCGGACAGTCGGGCGAGGTTGACGAACTTGCGGGCCGCCTGGTCGGCAAGGACGTCGGCGGAAACCCCGGGCTGCTCGGCCCGGGCACGGGCGGCCCACTGCACGGCTTCCGGCCCGAGGCGGCGCACCGCCTCCAGGGCAAGGTGCTCCGGCGCGTACTGCGGGTCGTCACGCATCCGGTCCCAGAGCCGGGCCGGCGGACCCTCGGGGGCGTCCACCGGCCCGGCCGGCAGGTCGACGGACGGCTGCGGAGTAGGGGCGGCGGGCTGACCGCCGACGTGCGGAGTGTCGGTCACCAGGTCTCCCCAGGGGTGGAAACGGTGGACAGGGCGGCCGATGGAGCGGTCAGCGGCGGCGGTTGGACAGCCGGGAAGCCAACCCCTTCAGCTTCTGCTGGTTGCCCGGCTTGGCCATCTCGCGCCGGCCCCGGTCGACCAACTGCTGCCCCTTCGGCGATTTCAGAAACGCGCTGATCCGCTGCATCAGTGACATAACGTCCTCCTGTCGATGGTCCCGTACTCATGTGTACCCCGAACCCGCAACACAAGTACCCGGGATGCGACAGCCTCAACCCTGACCGTCCATAGTGGGCGGAAGGTTACCGCCCCGCCGGCACGATCGCGTCAACGACCCGGGTGGCCCGCCACTCGTGCTGCTGGTAGTGCTCGGGGTACGCGGAGACCTGCACCGCCTGGGCGGCGTCGGTGAGCCGCATCCGCTGCCAGCCGGGCACCTGCTCCAGCGCGCTGAGGAACTGCCGGGTGGCGAACTCGGGGTCCATCAGCCGCCCCACCGGGCCCCAACCGCTGCTGGAACGCTGCTGGAACAACCCGACCGAGTCGTGGTCCCAGCCGACGCCCTGGTGCGGATAGTCCTGCGACTCGGGCAGCACGCCGCTGGCCACGTTGTAGAGGTTGCTCTCCTGCATGGCGGTGGCCACCGCGATCACCAGACCCCGGCGCGGCACCCCCATCTTGCGGCCGGCGCGGACGATCGCCTCGGCGTTCTCCATCTGGTCCTCGTCCAACCCGGCGACGGGCGCCGGGTCGCTCGGGCGAGCCGGGACGACCTTGCGGGTCGGCGCGCTGGTGTCCGGGTCGGCGGGGCTCGCCGCGGCGGACTGGGCGGCGGAGGCGGAGGTGCTCGGGGCAGCCGTGCGGTCGAGGGAACGTGAGGCGCGCTGCTGCTCGGCGCGCTGCGCCAGATCGGAGCTGGAGAGCGATCCACTCCGGGTCGCGGCGTCGGCGTCCTCGTTGCGAACCTGGACGACGGCGGTCAGACCGAGGCAGCACACCACACCGGTGGCCAGCGCCAGCTGTGCCCGGCGTCGACCGGTCAGGTCCCGGGCGTACGCCCGGAGCCGGCTCGCGGCGGTTGTCCGTTCGGTTGAGGTGCCATCCTCCGTATCGGCAGTGGGCCTGCTCGGGGCGTACGGGTCGTCGAGGGTGCCGTCGTCACGCATCAACCGAGGCTAGGCAGGTGGGAACCCCGATCACGCACGGTGATCACGTGGCGCTCGACACAGATCGGAGCCGCACTGGTGGACGACCTGGGCGGGGTGACCCGCCCGGGGAACGGACCTCGCGTACCGGATGAAGCTGGCGCCGCACGCGGACCGGCACGGTGCCGGACACTACCGAACATTCCACCTCCGAGCCTGACATGATCGACAAACTCGGCCTTTGGGCCGAACCGCCCCTCGGCCGATCGGCCATGAGGCTCGGCCTGGTGGCGTAAACAGCCGATTAGTCCGGTCACGCCCACCACCCGGCCAACGGATCGCCCGACGCAGGAATGCGCCAGGATGGCGGGTACGTTGCCCGAACGGGTGCCCTCCGTCGCGACGGCGCCCCGCAGGCACATTTCAGGGAGGTCCGCACCGGTGCTCGACCCACACGAGCTCTACCAGCTCACCGACGATCTGCCCGACCTCGGGCAGCCGGTCCTCATCCAGGCCCTCACCGGGTTCGTGGACGCCGGAAACGCCAGCCGACTGGCGCGTGAGCAGCTACTCACCTCGCTGGAGGGTCGGCCGATCGCCACGTTCGACGTCGACCAGCTCTTCGACTACCGATCGCGACGACCGGTGATGACATTCGTCGAGGACCACTGGGAGAGCGTCGACGCGCCCCAGCTGGAGCTGCACCTCCTGCAGGACGACGACGAGACCCCGTTCCTGCTGCTCACCGGCCCCGAACCGGACCTGCAGTGGGAGCGCTTCGTGGCCGCCGTGGCCGGGCTCGCCGCCCGGCTGGACGTCCGGCTCACAGTGGGGCTCAACTCGATCCCGATGGCGGTCCCGCACACCCGGCCGACCGGGGTGACAGCGCACGCCACCCGCCCCGAACTGATCGCCGGCTACGAGCCCTGGTTGCAACGCGTCCAGGTGCCCGGCAGCGTCGGTCACCTCCTGGAGTTCCGCCTCGGCGAGCAGGGCCGCGACGCGCTGGGCTTCGCCGCCCACGTGCCGCACTACGTGGCGCAGACCGAGTACCCGGCCGCCGCCGAGGTGCTGCTCACCTCGGTGTCGCGCAGCACCGGGCTGCTGCTGCCCGGCGACGGGTTGCGCTCGGCCGCCGAGGTGGTCCGGGTGGAGATCGACCGGCAGGTCGCGCAGACCGAGGACGCCGCAGCCCTGGTCCAGGCCCTGGAGGAGCAGTACGACGCGTTCGCCCGGGGTCGGGGCGAGAAGAGCCTGCTCGCCCCGGATGCCGGCCCGCTGCCCACTGCCGACGAACTCGGCGCCGAACTGGAACGGTTCCTGGCCGAACAGACCCGTCCCGGCGACACCCCGGGCAGCTGACCGGGCGTCGCGGCGTCGGATACGGCAGGCTGGGGGCATGCGCCTGGCGACCTGGAACGTCAACTCGGTGAAGGCCCGCCTACCCCGCCTGCTGGAGTGGCTGGCCGACACCGGGCCGGACGTCGTCTGCCTTCAGGAGACGAAATGTCCGGACGGTGCCTTCCCGGTGACCGAGGTCGGCGAGCTGGGCTACACAGTGGCCAGCCACAGCGACGGCCGGTGGAACGGGGTGGCCATCCTGTCCCGGGTCGGGCTGGGCGACGTCCGGGTCGGGTTCGCCGACGAGCCCGGCTTTCCCGAGCCCGAGGCCCGGGCCATCTCCGCCACCTGCGACGGGGTGCGGGTCTGGTCGGTGTACGTGCCCAACGGCCGGACGCCGGACGACCCGCACTACGCGTACAAGTTGGCCTGGTTCGCGGCGCTGCGCGACGCGCTGGACGCCGAGTTGGCCGGCGGGTTGCCGCTGGCGGTCTGCGGCGACTTCAACGTCGCCCCGACCGACGCCGACGTCTGGGACCCGGCGGTCTTCACCCACTCCACGCACGTCACCCCGGCCGAGCGGGCAGCCCTCGCGGCGCTGCGCGACCTGGGCCTCAGCGACGTCGTGCCGACCCCGATGAAGGGCCCACACCCCTTCACCTACTGGGACTACCGGGCCGGCATGTTCCACCAGAACAAGGGCATGAGAATCGACCTGGTGTACGCGTCCGCGCCGTTCGCCCGAGCGGTCCGCTCGGCGTACGTGGACCGCGAGGCCCGCAAGGGCAAGGGCCCCTCCGACCACGCGCCGATCGTGGTCGACGTGGACCTGGTCCCGGCGGTGGAGACGTTCTGAGCCCACCCGGTCGTTCCCACTGCCGGTCCGATGCCACGGGCGGCCGCCCCGGTGCCGCGTCCGCTGGCTAGGGTGGGCAGATGGCAGTCGTGAAGATCAACGCAATCGACGTCCCGCCCGGCGGCGGCGCGGAGTTGGAGAAGCGGTTCGCCGCCCGGGCCGGCACCGTGGAGAACTCCCCCGGCTTCCTCGGCTTCGAACTGCTCCGCCCGGTGGCCGGCGAGACCCGCTACTTCGTCTACACGAAGTGGGAGAGCGAAGAGGCGTTCCAGGCGTGGGCCGCCGGCCCGTCGCGCGCCGCCCACGCCGCCGCCCCCGGCGACAAACCCCGCCCTCCGGTCTCCACCGGCGCCAGCCTGCTGGAGTTCGAGGTGGCCCTGCACGTCCCCCAGCCCTAGCAGGCCTCGCGGCCGGCCTCTCAAAACCGGACGAATTTCCCCGCCTCGACACGTCGCCAGGCAGCAGTTTCCCCGGAAGTACGCGGATCTTGGCCATGCAACGACGGGTTCGGGGCGGTTCGGGCGCGTCGAAGCGGGTATCGAGCGGCACCCGGCGCCTTGATCGCGCTCGATCCTGGATCTAGTCCCCTCCTCTCCACCGCGAGGCCACTACATCCTTGTTCGAGCACGACCTTGACCGGACCCGGCGACGCAGTGGGGTGCCCGCCAGGGCGGGCCTGCCCTGGCGGCTTGACAGTCACCGCTTCTAAAAAATGACTGAGCCGATTTCCGCGGTCAGCTCGATAGCCCAGTCAAGCTGCGGACAGTCGTTGCGACCGCGGCACTCCAGGCACCCGCTGACGCCGAGACGGGGTCGATCTCAGGGCTTGCGGGAGGACTGGAGGGTGGCGAAGGCGATGACGTTGTCGGCGTAGCCGGTGCGGCCCCCGATGAACTGCCCACCGCAGGTGATCAACCGCAGCCCGGGTGGCCCGTCGTTGCCGTAGATCCGCTCGGCGGGCAACTGGTCCTTCGGGAAGTGCTCCACGGTGTCGACCCGGAACACCACCACCGACTCGTCCGCCCGCGCCACCTCGATCAGGTCGCCGGGGTGCAGCTTGCCCAGGTCGTAGAAGACCGACGGGCCGGTCTTCGTGTCCACGTGCCCGACGATCACCGCCGGGCCAGGCTCACCGGGGGTGGGCCCCCGGTCGTACCAGCCGGTCTCGTTGTGCCGTTCCAGCGGCGGTACGGCGATCGAGCCGTCGCGCGCCTGCCCGACGGGTGCCACCGGCGCGGTCACCTTGATCGCTGGCACGGAGAGGCGCACCGGGCGACTGGCCGACAACCCGACCGACTCACTGCGGGCCGGTCGGTCACCGCCGGTCGGGGCCAGGTCGAACGGGCCCACCGAACGGCCCAGCCCCGCCCCGGTGGCGAAGACCCCAGCCAACACCAACACCACTGCCAACGGTACGGACCAGGGGCTGCGGCCGGAGGGACGACTACGCCGGGGGGCGACGGCGGTCGCCGGACGCGCTGCCACCGAGGGGCGGTCGGGATCCGGCGGGCGCTGGGAACGCGACGAGCGTTCGGGACCTGACGGACGGTCGGAGTCCGGCCAACCGTCGTCCACCGGCAGCCGAACGTCATCGGGCGGCAAGGCGGGACGGCCGGCGAACGGCTGGCGGGCAGCGTCCGGCGGCGAGGCGGGACGACCGGGCGACGGCGGGCGTGAACCCGCTGGCGGCGGCGTGGGGCGGAAGATCGTCATGGCGGGCTCAGCGACGCGCGGCGGCTCGGGGGCGGCGCATCGCCATCACGGCGAGGATCAGCCCGCTGATGATCAGTGCCGCGCCGCCGGGCAGCAGCAGCTTGCCGGTGATCCCGCCGCTGCTCCCACCGAACCCGGTCGCCGGACCACGGCTGGGTTGGTTGGGGATCTTCTTGACCACCTGGAGCATCGTCGAGGCGGTCTCGCCGTCGCGGCACTCCAGCTTGACCCGGTAGTTGCCGGGGCGGGTGCGCTCGCGGACCATCGGCGCGGCGGTGAGCACCCCGCGCTGCGGCTGCACGCCGACCGCCCCGAAGGCGTCGGAGACCACCGTGGCGCCCACCGAGTTGTCCCGACAACTGGCCCGGATGCCGACCAGGTAGCCGGGCTGCACCGTGCTGGGGCTCACCTCGACGAAGATGTCCACCGCCGGCGTCGGTTGAGGCGCTCCGCCGGGCGGCCCTCCGGGCTGCGGTGCCGGCGCGACGGCGACAGCCCGCTCGGGCGCGGCGAGGGCGGGTGTGGTGGCCAGCAGGGGGCCGGCCAGCACGGTCACCAGCGACAGGGTCACGACGCCGCGGGTCACTGTCACGATGCCCCCTCTCGACGCCGTGCGGCCGGGTCGGGCGGTGGAGCACCCGACCTGCCGTACCAGTTGGATCCTCTCATTTCCGGTCGCACATCACATCCGATCCGCCGGCGGCGTCGCGTACGCTCGGGTCGCTGTGACCGCCACCGAACATGACCCCGCCGTCCCGCCCGCGAGCCGGACGATCCGCACGTTCCACCCCCGCCGGGGTCGGATGAGCGACCGGCAGACCGACGCGCTGAGCCGGCTCTGGCCCGCGTACGGCCTGGATGTGCCGGACGGACCTGTGCTGCCCGTCGACCTGGCCGACCTGTTCGGTCGCCGGGCGCCAGTGGTGCTGGAGATCGGCTCGGGCATGGGCGACACCACCGCTGCGATGGCTGCCGCCGACCCGGATCGAGATTATCTGGCGGTCGAGGTGCACACGCCGGGAATCGCCAACCTGCTCCACCTGGTGGAGCGCGGTGGCCTGCGCAACGTACGGGTGGCGGAGGGCGACGCGTTGTCACTGGTCAACGGCTTGCCTGAGGGCGTGTTGGACGCCGTGCACATCTTCTTCCCGGACCCGTGGCCGAAGTCCCGCCACCACAAGCGGCGGATCATCCAGCCGACGCACGTGGCGCTGCTGCGGTCCCGGCTGCGCCCCGGCGGCGTGCTGCACTGCGCTACCGACTGGGCCGAGTACGCCGAGGCGATGCGGGAGACGCTGGAGGCCGACCCGGAGCTGGTGGACACGTACGGCGGCTTCGCGCCGAGACCGGCGCACCGGCCGGTGACGAAGTTCGAGCGTCGGGCGATCACTGCCGGTCGGCCGGTCGCGGACCTGTTGTACCGCCGACGGTGACCGACGAAACGCCCGAACAGGAGCAAAGCGGAGCGTTCGGGACGCCCGGACGGGGATCCGGTGCGGGCCGGGTTGGCGTACCGGGGCATGATCCAGGCACCATGGACAGGCTATGACGCTCACCGCCGCGCTGCCGACAAGCGCCGACCCCGACACCCTCTTCGACGCGTTCGCCAGCTGGGCGAAGGAGCGCGGCCTCGACCTCTACCCCCATCAGGAAGAGGCGGTCATCGAGATCGTCTCCGGCGCCAACCTGATCATGAACACGCCCACCGGCTCGGGTAAGAGCCTGGTGGCGATCGCCGCGCACTTCGCAGCCCTCGCCGACAGCCGGACGACCTTCTACACCGCGCCGATCAAGGCGTTGGTGTCGGAGAAGTTCTTCGCGCTCTGCGAGGTCTTCGGGGCCGAGAACGTCGGCATGCTCACCGGCGACGCCAGCGTCAACGCCGACGCCCCGATCATCTGCTGCACCGCGGAGATCCTGGCGAACCTGGCGCTGCGCGAGGGCACGAAGGCCGACGTCGGCCAGGTGATCATGGACGAGTTCCACTTCTACGCCGAGCCCGACCGAGGCTGGGCGTGGCAGGTGCCGATCATCGAACTGCCGCAGGCCCAGTTCATCCTGATGTCCGCCACCCTGGGGGACACCACCCGCTTCGTCGACGACCTGACCCGGCGCACCGGGCGCCCGACCGCCGTCGTGCGCACTGCGGAGCGTCCGGTCCCGCTCATCTTCTCGTACGCGATGACGCCGCTGCACGAGACGCTTGAGGAACTGCTGGAGACCAAGCAGGCGCCGGTGTACGTCGTGCACTTCACCCAGGCCGCGGCGCTGGAACGTGCCCAGGCGCTGACCAGCGTCAACGTCTGCACCCGCGCCGAGAAGGACATGATCGCCGAGGCGATCGGTGGTTTCCGGTTCACCGCCGGCTTCGGCAAGACCCTGTCCCGGCTGGTCCGGCACGGCATCGGCGTGCACCACGCCGGCATGCTGCCCAAGTACCGCCGCCTGGTGGAGACCCTCGCCCAGGCCGGCCTGCTGAAGGTCATCTGCGGCACCGACACCCTCGGCGTCGGCATCAACGTGCCGATCCGCACCGTGCTGTTCACCGGCCTGTCCAAGTACGACGGGGTCCGCACCCGGCTGCTGAAGAACCGGGAGTTCCACCAGATCGCCGGGCGGGCCGGCCGGGCCGGCTACGACACCATCGGCCGGGTCGTCGTGCAGGCCCCCGAGCACGTCATCGACAACGAGAAGGCCCTCGCCAAGGCCGGCGACGACCCGAAGAAGCGGCGGAAGGTGGTCCGCAAGAAGCCGCCGGAGGGCTCGATCGGCTGGGGCCAGCCCACCTTCGACCGACTCGTCGACGCCGAGCCGGAACCACTGACCTCCAGCTTCCAGGTCAGCCACTCGATGCTGCTCAACGTCATCGGCCGGCCCGGGGACGCGTTCACAGCGATGCGGCACCTGCTCACCGACAACCACGAGGAGCCCGCCGCGCAGCGCCGGCACATTCGCCGCGCGATCGCCATCTATCGGGCGCTGCGCGCCGGCGGGGTCGTCGAGGAGCTACCCGAGCCGGACGAGACCGGCCGGCGGATCCGGCTCACCGTCGACCTCCAGCTCGACTTCGCCCTCAACCAGCCGCTCTCCCCCCTCGCGCTGGCCACCATCGAACTGCTCGACGCCGAGTCCCCGTCGTACGCGCTCGACGTGCTGAGCGTGATCGAGTCGATCCTCGACGACCCCCGGCAGATCCTCTCCGCGCAGCAGTTCAAGGCGCGCGGCGAGGCGGTCGCCGCCATGAAGGCCGAGGGCATCGAGTACGAGGCCCGCATCGAGCTGCTCGACGAGGTGACCCACCCGAAGCCCCTCGCCGAGCTGCTGGAGGCCGCGTACGAGATGTACCGGCAGGGGCACCCCTGGGTCGCCGACCACCAACTCTCCCCAAAGGCCGTCGTCCGCGACATGTACGAGCGGGCCATGACCTTCACCGAGTACGTGCAGTTCTACGGGCTGACCCGCTCGGAAGGTCTCGTCCTGCGCTACCTGGCCGACGCGTACAAGACGCTGCGTCAGACAGTGCCCGAGGACGCCAAGACCGAGGAGCTGATCGACCTCATCGAGTGGTTGGGCGAGCTGGTCCGCCAGGTCGACTCCAGCCTCATCGACGAGTGGGAACGACTGCGCAACCCGTCCGACGTGGCCGAGGTCGCCCAGGCGCACGCCGCACTGACCGACCGGCCACCGGCGGTGACCCGCAACGCGCGGGCGTTCCGGGTGTTGGTGCGCAACGCCCTGTTCCGACGCGTCGAGTTGGCAGCGCTTCGCCGCTGGGACCTGCTCGCCGAGTTGGACGCCGAGGACGGCTGGGACTACGACGCGTGGGCCGACGCCCTGGCGCCGTACTTCGAGGAGTACGACTCGATCGGCGTCGGGCCGGACGCCCGAGGGCCGGCGCTGCTCATGATCGAGCAGGGGCGGGAACGGTGGACCGTCCGCCAGAGCTTCGACGACCCCAACGGCGACCACGACTGGGGCATCAGCGCCGAGATCGACCTGGCGGCCTCGGACGAGGTCGGCGCGGCGGTCGTGCGGATCACCGACGTCGGCCAGCTCTGACCTGTCGATCGGCGCGGTGCCGACCGGCGGCGCCCGGCCGAGGAACCAACAGTGCCGGCGTACGCCGGGCGGCCACGTCCTCGATCCAGCCGAACAGCAGCACCGCCCCGGCGGTCAGTAGGCACACCCCGGTCAGTCGCAGCGCGATCGAGGCCACCGAGTTGTACGGGAGCATCGGCGCGAGCAGCAGGAACATCCCGAGGCTGGCCGGGATGTGCCAGAGGTAGATGGTGACCGCTCGAGCGTTGACCACCCGGAGCACGGCGCCCAGCGGCACCCGGCCGACGAGCCGGGGCTGCACCCTCAGTAGCACTGCGACGAGAGCCATCGACCACAGTGTGGTGCCGCCCGCGATGTGGTTGAGGTCGACGGCCCGGCCGGTCACCATGGCGGCCACCACCCAGGTGCCGCCCACCCCGGCGAGGCCGGCCACGAGGCACCCGTACCAACGCCACGGAACGCGGTGCAGCAGCCGATCATGGTGGGCGAAGCCCATCAGCCAGCAGGACAGGTAGGCGGCGACGAAGTAGCCGGCGTGCACTCCGGCGAGATGCATCCCGACCGGCAGCGCGGTCGCGACACCGATGCTGGGCCACGGCCAGCGGCGGAACAGCCACAACAGCACCGGCGAGAGCAGCACCAACCACAGATAGGTGACGACGTACCAGAGCCCGATGTGGAACACCCAGGCCCAGGACTGCCCGCCCACCGGCGGCACCCGCAGGGGTAGCACCCACCAGAGCAGTTCAGCCCATCCGGCCACGCCACTCGGCAGTGGACGCCAGCCGACGGAGAGCACCACCAGTGCGATCGCGCCGAACGCCCAGTACGGCAGCAGCAGCCGGCGCAGCCGCCGGAGCACGGCCGCCGGACCGCGCCGGTCGAGTGACGCCGCCATCAACGAACCGGCGACGCCGAACATCAGACCCATCGCCGGCACCAGCAGGCTCAGCCAGATCCAACCGGTGACGTGGAAGATCACGACGCGGGCCAGGGCGATCGTCCGCAGCAGGTCCAGGTAGCGGTCCCGGTCAGCTGCGGGGTCGGCGGACTGGACGGTCCGCACCGCCGTACCCCTGCCAGGGATGGTGACCCTGGACGCCTCATCGATGACCACAACGCACAATAACGCCACAAGTAGGACAAATTTTGTGGCATCGCGAACGCGAGCAAGACAGCGTTCCGCCCCCCGGGCGGCTATTCCTCTGATCAGCCAGCTTCCCCAGCCGGCAGGCCGACGGATGCCAGACGGTGAACCAGATCCGTCAGCGCCGACCGACCGGCGGCGCCCCACGACACTCGCCCGGCTGGGCGATTCGTCCGGTTGCCAGGAGGCGGCACACCCTCTCATCTTCGCTGGGCAATGTCAGACCCGTCGATTAGAATGTATGTACTAATAGAGATCCTGACCTGGGAGGACGCCCGTGACCGCGCCCGCCTCGACGCCCCTCACCCCCTACGCCACACTGCTCGGCTTCACCCGCTACGTCGACCGCACCGGCCCCACAAAGGCGACCTTCGTCGGCGGGCTGCGCAAGCAGCGCGCCAGCCGGTCCGGCTTCAACCCGCACGGCCAGTTCGTCAAGGCGCTCAAGGCCGACATCGCCTTCCACACCGGCGGCACCCACCTGGCCGGGGTGGCTGACATCGTCAAGCCTCGATGGCGCCCGCTCTACCAGACGCTCGTCCCCGGCGCCACTACCTGGCTGCACTCCCTCGGCGAGCCGGCCGCCCTCGATCTCGCCCAGACCCGCGACGCCCTGGCGATGCTGGGTGACCTGCCCGTCAAGATCAACCCCCACTTCGGGGTACGCCACGCCGACGGCCGCGCCGAAGCGGTCCGCCTGCACTTCGACGAGGCCCCACCGAGCGAGGAATCGGTGCTCGCCACCCTGCACCTGATGGCCCGACACATGGACGCGGTGCTCCCGCACGCCGAGCCGGTCCTGGTCGACGTCCGCCGCGGCCTGGCCCACCGCATGCCCACCGACGCCAAGCCCGACCAGATCGAACGATGGCTCTCCGGCGAAGCCGCCGCCTTCCGCGCCATCTGGTCCACCGCCGCCTAACCCACCCCCATTCCCACCCCCTCCACCTCACCCGCCCACCTCATCCGCCCAAGATCCGCGCAACTTCGGGGATGCTGCTGTCTCGCGTCGCGGCGAGGCAGCAAGAAGAGCGAAGTTGCGTGGATCTTGGCGGTCCGCCCTGGTTCAGGGGTTATCCACAGGGGCTGCGGGTGAATGCGAACGCCGGTCATGGTGTCTGTCATGCCTGTTCCCCCACGACGGCCGGCGAGCCTTCAGGGACGCGTCTTTCGCGGCTCCCGCGTCGTTGCCCAAGGCCTGTTGACCCGGACAGAGCTGCGCAGCAGGGCGTGGCGTCCGCTGTTCCGGGATGTCTACGCTGATGCTCGGCTGGCGGTCACCCACCGCACTCGTTGTGCCGCCGCGGCACTGTGGGTTCTGCCATCAGGCGCGGCGATCGCTGGTCGCAGTGCGGCGGCGCTGTACGGCGCGGCGCCGGTCGCCGACCACGAGCCCATCGACGTGCTCGTGCCCGCCGGCAAGCGGTTCGGTCCGGTCTCAGGGCTCGTCGTGCACACCGGCGCGATCACCACGACCGACGTCGCCGTACGTCAGGGCATCCCGCTGACCACGCCGACGCGCACCTGTTGGGACCTGGCCCAGTGGCTGCCAACGGAGGACGCCGTCGCCGTCGTAGATCGCCTTGCCAGACAACAGCTGGTGGCGCTCCCTCGACTGCGCGCGGACTCCCGAACACGGATCGGCAACCGGGGTTGGAAACGGATGGCGCGTGTGGCTGAGCTGGCCGACGCGGGCGCGGAGTCGATCCCAGAGTCCCGGCTCCGCGTGCGGATAGTGCTCGCCGGGGTGCCGACGCCCGTGACGCAATTCGTGGTCGAGCGCGATGGGAGGTTCGTGGCCCGTCTCGATCTGGCGTGGCCGCACCTCAAGGTCGCCGTTGAGTACGACGGGTTGTGGCATGACGATCCCGAGCAGTTCCATCGAGACCGACGCCGCCTCAACCGACTGCTCGGTGAGGACTGGATCGTCCTGCACGTCACGGCAAAGCGGTTTCGCGAGGACTTCGACGGCTTCCTCGCCGAACTCCGTCGAGCCATCCGGTCCCGCACCCGCTGACGCAGGCAAAGACCTCGGACGCTCCAAGATCCGCGCAACTTCGGGGATCCTGCTGCCTGAACAGCTCAGGAGTCAGCACTTTCACCGAACTTGCGCGGATCTTTAGAGGTCGGATGTGCACCACGCCGGCGGGCGGCGCTGGTGGGGTGTCAGGCGGCGGGGAGGTACTTGGTCAGGTCGTCGAGGATCTTGTTGGCGGCGCCGACGCCGATGCCGGTCATCCAGACCTCGTCGGAGACGGGGTACGCCTTGCCGGCCTTGACCGCGCCGAGGCCCTTCCACAGCGTCCCGCCGGCGACCTTGGTCTGCTCGGCGGCGGCCTTGTCGCCGTACGCGGTCACGAAGATGACATCACCGTCGACCTCGTTGACCCGCTCGGGGCTGACCAGGTCGAAGCGCTTGTCCTCCTTGTTGGCGAGCAGCTGCCGCTCGGGGCGGCCCAGGCCGGTGTCGCCGATGACGATGCCGGAGAACGAGTCCGGGCCGTACACCCGGATGTTGCCGGGCAGGAACCGCACGATGGAGACCTTGCGCGCGGCGGCGTCGCCGAGCGTCGCGCCGAAGTCCTTGGCCCGCTTCTCGTACGTGGCGAGCAGATCCTTGGCCTGCTGCTCACGGCCGAGCGCCTTGCCGTCGAGGAGGAGGTTGTCCTTCCAGGTGATGCCCACCTTGTCGGTGAACACGGTCGGCGCGATGGCTGCCAGCTCGTCGTAGAACTTTTCCTGGCGGAACTTGCTGCCGAGGATGAGGTCCGGCTTCAGCGCGTTGATCGCCTCCAGGTCGGGCTCGGTGAGCACCCCGACCTCCTTGATGCCGGCGAGCTTGTCCGCGCCGAAGTAGGTGGGCCAGCTCTTCGCCTCACCTGCGGTGGCCGCGCCGACGGGCGTGATGCCCAGCGACAGCGCCGTGTCGATCTTGTCGGTGTCGAGCACGACGACGCGCTTGGGCTCGGCCGGGACCTTGGTGGTGCCCATGGCGTGGGTGATCTCCCGGGTGTCCCCGGTGGTGGAGCCGGCGACCGGGTCGCTCTCACCGCAGGCGGTGAGGCCGGCGCCGAGGGCGACGGCCGCGGCGAGAGCTGCGACGAGACGACGCATCAGAGTCCTTTCGAGGGGTGCGAGCCGGCGAGCGGGTTGGCCGCGTCGCCGGTGGAGGGTCGGGCGTCCGGTACGGACGCCGTCGACGAATCGGGGTCTTCCGCGCCGGCGGGCGCAGCGGCCGGGTCACCAGCGCCACCCGGCGAGGCGACCGCGCCGCCCGACGCGGCAGCGGGAGCGGCAGCGGGAGACGGAGCGTTGCCGCCGGTGTAGGCGGGCACCACCAGCGGTGCGCCGGTCACCGGGCAGGGCACCACCACGCAGGCCAGCCCGAAGACGTCGCGGACCAGGTCGGCGGTGAGGATCTCCCGGGGTGGTCCGGCGGCGACCACGGCGCCGTCGCGCATGGCGACCAGGTGGTCGGCGTAGCGGGCGGCCTGGTTCAGGTCGTGCAGCACGGCGACCACTGTGCGGCCTCGCTCGGAGCGCAACCGGTGCAGGAGGTCCAGCACCTCCACCTGGTGGGCCAGGTCGAGGAATGTGGTCGGCTCGTCCAGCAGCAGGGCGTCGGTGTCCTGGGCGAGGGTCATGGCGATCCACACCCGTTGCCGCTGACCGCCGGAGAGGCTGTCCACCGGTCGGTCGGCCAGGTCGGTGACGTCGGCGAGGGCCATCGCCTGGTCCACCGCCGCGCCGTCCTCCGACGACCACTGCCGCCACCACCGCTGGTAGGGCTGTCGGCCGCGCCCGACCAGGTCCGCCACGGTGACGCCCTCGGGCACCAGCGGGCTCTGCGGCAGGACGCCGAGGCGGCGGGCTACCTCCCGGGTCGGCAGGTCGCGGATGGCGGTGCCGTCCAGCAGCACCGTGCCGCGGCGGGGAGTGAGTAGCCGGGCCATCGTGCGCAGCAGTGTGGACTTGCCGCACGCGTTGGGCCCGACGATCACTGTGAACGCGTCGGTGGGCAGGTCGAGGTCGAGCCCGTCGAGCACGGTCCGCTCGTCGTAGCCGGCGACCAGGTCGCGGGTGGAGAGCATCACACGACTCCTTGAGGCGTCACGACGACCGCCGCCGGCCACGCAGCAGCAGGAAGATCAGGTACGGGCCGCCGATCGCGGCGGTCAGCACACCGGCGGGTAGTTGGGTGGGTGCGAACAGGCGCCGGCCGGCCAGGTCGGCCAGCACCAGCAGGAGTGCGCCGAGCAGCGCCGCGCAGACCAGCGGTGGTCGTTCGGCGCGTACCAGGCGACGGGCCACCTGCGGGGCGACCAGCGCCACGAAGTCGACGGCGCCGACCTGGGCGGTGACCATCGCGGCGACGAGTACGCCAGTACCGGCGAGGCCGATCCGGCGGGCCACCGGGCGCAACCCGACACCCCGGGCGGTGTCGTCGTCCAGGGCGCTGCTGTTCAGTGCCCAGCCGGCCCAGGCCAGCACCGGCAGCAGCACCAGCAGCGTGCCGGCGATCCAGGCGGCCTCGGTCCAGCCCTTGCCGGCCAGCGTGCCGATCAGCCAGATCTGCGCGCGCAGCCCGTCGATCGGGTCGGCGGTGAGCATCACCACCTCGGTGAGCGCCCGGAAGCCGAACGCGACCGCCACCCCGGCGAGCACGAACCGCTGCGCGGCCAGCCCGTGCCGGGCCCCGAGAGCGAACAGCAGCACCGCCGCGAGCAGCCCGCCCACCAGCGCTGTGGGCGCCACCAGCACCGCGGCCATTCCGCTGGTCAGCGCCACTGTCGCGGCGAGGCCGGCGCCCTGGGTGATGCCGATGACGTCCGGGCTGGCGAGTGGGTTGCGGGCCACGCTCTGGATCAGCGTGCCGGCCACGCCGAAGGCGGCACCGGCCACGGCCGCCAGCACCACCCGCGGCAGCCGAAGATCAAAGACCACGAGGTCGTACGGGGTGCCCGCTCCGGAGAGGGCGCGCAGCACGTCTGCCGGGGCGACGTACGGGGTGCCCAGCGAGAGGCTGAGGACGACGGCCAGCAGGAGCAGCACGGTCAGCACGGCGGCCACCAGTACCGCGCGTCGGCGAATCAGCAGGCTGACCGGGCCGACGCGCAGCAGCGAGCGTCCCGGCACGCCGCCACGGACGGCACCAGCCGAGCCGGCGACCGACAAGCCAGCCGAGCCAGATGAGTCAGACGAGCCAGCGGGGCCGGGCGAGCCAGCGGGGCCGGAGGAACGGCGGGTGGTGGTCACGCGGTCACCACCCGGGCGCGGCGGACCAGCACGGCCAGCAGTGGCGCGCCGATCAGCGCGGTGACGATCCCGGCCGGGATCTCGCCGGGCGGGGCGACGAGCCGACCGACGATGTCGGCGGCGAGCAGCAGCGCCGGCCCGAGCAGGGCGGAGACGGCGAGGGTCCAGCGGTGGTCCGCGCCGACCAGGGCGCGGGCCAGGTGCGGCACGGCCAGCCCGACGAACGCGACAGGTCCGGCGGCGGCGACCGCGGCGCCGGTCAGCAGCACGGCGGCGAGGCCACCACCGAGGCGGACCAGGCCGATCCGGTGGCCGAGACCACGGGCCACGTCGTCGCCGAGGGCCAGCGCGTCCAGGCCCCGGGCCACCAGGGCGGCCAGCACCAACCCGACGAGGACGAACGGCAGCACCTGCGCGGCGACCGACAGGTCCCGGCCGGCTAGCCCGCCGACCACCCAGAAGCGGTACTCCTCGAAGGTGCGGGCGTCGATGCTGAGCAGCGCGTACACCCCGGAGGCCAGGCTGGCGTCGAGCGCCGCGCCGACCAGCGCGAGGGTGACCGGGCTGGCGCCCTCGCGGGCGCGGGTGGCGATGGCGAAGACCAGCAGCCCGGCGATCAGGGCCCCGGCGATGCCGAACCAGACGTACCCGGCGAGCGTGCCGACGCCGAAGACGGAGATCGCGAGCACCACCCCGAACGACGCGCCCGCGCTGATGCCGAGGATGCGCGGCTCGGCGAGGGGGTTGCGGGTGAGCGCCTGGAACAGCACCCCGGCCACGGCGAGCGCGAGCCCTACCGCGAGGCCGAGGGCGGTCCGGGGCATCCGCAGCTCACGCACGATGGTGCTGGCGTCGCCGCCGTCCGGCGCGACGAGCGCGTGCCAGACCTGGTCGACGCCGAGTTGTCGGCTGCCGAGGGCGAAACTGGCCAGCACTGTGAGCAGGAGCACCAGCGCGGCCGCGACGGTGACGGCCACCCGGCGGCCGGTGCGGGTGCCGGACCGGTTGCGGGCCTGAGTCGGCCGGGTGGCGAGGGTGGTCACGAGTCTCCTGCACGTTCACGCTTAGGTTCGCCTAACCTTAGCCGCTCAGTTGAGGGCCACCTAACTGGCGCTCATCGATCCGCGGCAGGCTGAGCAGGGCAGACGCCCGCGCGAAGGGGGCCGCGCGCCTACTGTTGGCTCATGCGATTCGACCAGCACACGGTCGTCCTGCTGACCCGGCCGTCGGATCCGCCGGAACTGCCGCAGGACGCGATCGACCGGTTGCGGGACGCGCACCTGGCCCACCAGGCGGGCCTCGTGCAGCAGGGACTCGTGCTCGCGGCCGGGCCGTTCCTGCACCCCGACGACGAGCAGCTGCGGGGCTTCGTGGTGCTGTCCATCGCCCCGGACGAGGCCCGCGCGCTGTTCGCCAACGACCCCGCCGTGCGGGCCGGTCGCCTGGTCGCGCGGGTCACGTCGTGGCTGCTTCCGGAGGGCACAGTGCGGTTCGAGAGCGTGCCGGTGCCGCAGTCGATGCTGGAGGCGGCCTCCGGGGACTGACCCCCGACCTGGTCAGCCGGCCGAGCCGCTGCCGGTATCCGCCGGCAACTCACTGAGCGGGATCACCCGCAGGGCGTCCATCGGGCCGACGACCACCAGCAGTTGCGGGAAGTAGTCCCGCAGCACCTGCTGGCACCCGGCACAGGGCGCGACGACCTCGCGGCCACGGTCGGCGACAGTGACGATCGTCTCCAGCGCGGTGACGCCCTGCGTGGCGGCCGTGCCGATCACGACAAGTTCGGCGCAGGCCCCTCCGGTGGCGTGCTGGACGTTCACCCCGGTGAAGACCCGACCGTCAGCGGTCCGGGCCGCCGACGCGACAGTGTGGTGCTGGCTGCGGCAACGCAGCTTGGAGACCGCGGTGGCGGCCTGCACCAACGCACGGTCGGTGTCGCGCATCTCCATCCGGCTCCCCCAGCGCTCGACGTCGGCCGCCAACTCTAGGGCCCGCTCGTGGCCGTCAAGGGACCGGAGGTGGCCGTCGGAAAGCCGGCCGCTCGGTAACCCAGGGGCGGCGCGCCGCCGGGCTGCCTATCCTTGGGCACGACATGCAGAATCCAACCGCCTCCGTCGCGTCCGACCCCGTTCGCGAGCTGCACCGCCGCCTCACACCTCTGATGTTCCGCGACCAGCGCCGGCTCCAGCGGCGACTGGACGGTGCCCGCAGGCTGCGCGACCCGCAGCGTCGGGAGGCGGCGCTGACCGAGATAACCGCCGACCTGGTCCGGGCCGAGCAGCGCCTCGCCGCTCGGCAGGCGGCGGTGCCCGTGATCACGTACCCGGTGGGCTTGCCGGTCAGTGAGCGCAAGGACGACATCGCCGCTGCCATCCGCGATCACCAGGTGGTGATCGTGGCGGGCGAGACCGGCTCCGGCAAGACCACCCAGATTCCCAAGATCTGTCTGGAGTTGGGGCGCGGGGTGCACGGCCTGATCGGGCACACCCAGCCCCGGCGGTTGGCCGCCCGGACGGTGGCCGACCGGATCGCCGACGAGTTGGGCACCGAGTTGGGCGACGTGGTCGGCTACAAGGTGCGCTTCACCGACCAGGTCAGCGAGCGCAGCCTGGTGAAGCTGATGACCGACGGCATCCTGCTGGCCGAGTTGCAGACCGACCGGATGCTGCGCCAGTACGACACGCTGATCATCGACGAGGCGCACGAGCGCAGCCTCAACATCGACTTCATCCTCGGGTACCTGCGGGAGCTGTTGCCCCGACGACCCGACCTCAAGGTGATCATCACCTCGGCGACCATCGAGACCGACAGGTTCGCCAGGCACTTCGCCGGGCCACCCACTGCCGACGAGCCGGAGGGTGTGCCCGCGCCGGTGGTCGAGGTCTCCGGGCGTACCTATCCGGTGGAGGTGCGCTACCGGCCTCTCGTCGAGCTCGCCGAGGGCGAGGAGGACGGCGACGGCGACGAGGAGACCGTCCGCGACCAGATCCAGGCGATCGGCGACGCCGTCGAGGAGTTGGCCGCCGAGGGCCCCGGCGACATCCTGGTCTTCCTCAGCGGTGAGCGGGAGATCCGGGACACCGCCGACGCGCTGGGCAAGCTCGTGCAGAAGAAGCGTTCACTACTCGGCACCGAGATCCTGCCGTTGTACGCGCGGCTCTCCTCCGCCGAGCAGCACCGGGTCTTCGCCGCGCACTCCTCGCGCCGGGTGGTGCTCGCCACCAACGTCGCGGAGACCTCGCTGACAGTGCCCGGCATCAAGTACGTGGTGGATCCGGGCACCGCCCGCATCTCCCGCTACTCCAGTCGGCTCAAGGTGCAGCGGTTGCCGATCGAGCCGGTCTCCCAGGCGTCGGCGAACCAGCGCAAGGGCCGCTGCGGTCGTACCTCGGACGGCATCTGCATCCGCCTCTACGACGAGCAGGACTTCCTCTCCCGGCCCGAGTTCACCGACCCGGAGATCCTGCGGACCAACCTGGCGTCGGTCATCCTCCAGATGACAGCGATCGGGCTCGGCGACCTCGCCGCGTTCCCGTTCATCGACCCACCGGACAAGCGCAACATCACCGACGGCGTCAACCTGCTGCACGAGCTGGGCGCGTTGGACCCGACCGAGGCCGACCCGGCGAAGCGGCTCACCGCACTCGGCCGGCGGCTGGCCCAGTTGCCTGTCGACCCGCGCCTGGCCCGGATGGTGGTCGAGGGCGAACGCAACGGCGCCGCCACCGAGGTGCTGGTGATCGCCGCCGCGCTCTCCATCCAGGACCCGCGGGAGCGGCCGGCGGAGAAGCAGGCACAGGCGGACCAGGCGCACGCCCGGTTCGCCGACAAGGAGTCGGACTTCGTCGCCTTCCTCAACCTGTGGCGCTACCTGCGCGAGCAGCAGCGGGAACTCTCGTCCAGCGCGTTCCGCCGGATGTGCAAGGCGGAGTACCTGAACTACCTGCGGATCCGCGAGTGGCAGGACATCGTCAGCCAGCTGCGCCAGGTGCTGCGTACCCCTTCCGACGGCGACCGACGGGGTGGGCGGCCGGCGCGCGACGCCGCCGACGGCGCGGACGCCGGCCGGGGTGAGAGCCGCCGGGGTGGCGCGGACCTGCCGGAGGAGATCGACACCCCGAAGGTGCACCAGTCGCTGCTGCCCGGCCTGTTGTCGCACATCGGCCTCAAGGACGCCCAGAAACACGAGTACCTGGGGGCGCGGGGCGCCAAGTTCGCGCTCTTCCCCGGGTCGGCGTTGTTCAAGAAGCCGCCGCGCTGGGTGATGGCCGCCGAGTTGGTGGAGACCTCCCGGCTGTGGGGGCGCATCGCCGGCCGCGTCGAGCCGGAGTGGGTCGAGCCGCTGGCGCAGCACCTGGTCAAGCGCAGCTACAGCGAACCGCACTGGGAGAAGAAGCAGGCCGCGGTGATGGCCTTCGAGAAGGTCACCCTGTACGGCGTCCCGCTGGTCAGCTCCCGAACTGTCAACTTTGGGCGGATCGACCCGACGCTGAGCCGGGAGCTGTTCATCCGGCACGCCCTCGTCGAGGGCGACTGGCAGACCCACCACCAGTTCTGGACGGACAACAAACGGCTGCTCACCGAGATCGAGGAGTTGGAGAGCAGGGCCCGGCGCCGGGACATCCTGGTCGACGACGAGACCATCTTCGGCTTCTACGACCAGCGGATCCCGGCCGACGTGTCCTCCGGCCGGCACTTCGACAGCTGGTGGAAGAAGACCCGCCGCGAGCAACCCGACCTGCTCACCTTCACCCGTGACCTGCTGATCAACGACGGCCGGCCAGGGGTGGACGAGGACGACTACCCGGACGAGTGGCAGGCCGACGGGGTGAGCCTGCCGCTGACCTACCGGTTCGAGCCGGGCACGCCGGACGACGGCGTCACTGTGGACATCCCGCTGCCGCTGCTCAACCAGGTGCCGGCGGAGACCTTCGACTGGCAGGTGCCGGGGCTGCGCGAGGAGACGGTGATCGCGCTGATCCGCTCGCTGCCCAAGGCGATCCGCCGCAACTTCGTCCCGGTGCCGGACTACGCACGGGCCGCCCTGGCGGCGATCACTCCCGGCGAGGAGTCGCTGCTGGACGCGCTCACCCGGCAGCTGCGGCGGATGACCGGGGTGACGGTGCCCCGCGACGCCTGGGAGCCGGGCAAGCTCCCGGCGCACCTGCGGGTGACCTTCCGGGTCCTCGGCGACGACGAGAAGCCGCTCGCCGAGGGCAAGGACCTGCCGGCCCTGCAACGCCAACTCCGTCAGGAGGTACGCCAGGTGGTGGCGGCTGCCGCACCGGAGGTGGCCCGCACCGGGTTGCGCGAGTGGAGCATCGGCACGCTGCCCCGGACCATCGAGCAGGTCCGCGCTGGTTACGCGGTCACCGCCTACCCGGCGCTGGTCGACGAGGGCGCCACGGTCGGGGTGAGGGTGTTCGACTCCCCCGCCGAGGCGGAGGCGGCGCACTGGGCCGGCACCCGCCGGCTGTTGCGGCTCACAGTGCCGTCCCCGGCGCGGTTCCTGCAGGGGCGGCTGGACAACGAGGCGAAGCTGGCGTTGAGCCGCAACCCACACGGCGGCGTGCAGGAGCTGATCGAGGACGCGGCGGGCGCGGCCATCGACCGGCTGATCGGTGTGGCCGGCGGGCCGGCGTGGGACGCCGACGGCTTCGCGGCCCTGCGCGAGAAGGTCCGCGCCGACCTGGTCGACACCGTCGTCGAGGTGATGGACCGGGTCCGCAAGGTCCTCGCCTCCGCGTACGCCGTCGAGCAGCGGCTCGGCGCGACCCGCAACCTCGCCGTGGTGGCAGCGCTGGCCGACATCCGCAACCAGCTCGCCGGGCTGGTGCACGCCGGTTTCATCACCGAGACCGGGTACGCGCGCCTGCCCGACCTGCTGCGCTACCTCACCGCCATCGAGCGTCGACTGGAGCGGCTGGGCGGCAACCCGCAGCGGGACCGCCAGCAGCAGGACCGGATCGCCGTGGTGCAGAAGGAGTACGCCGACCTGCTCGCCAACCTGTCGCCGGCCCGCCGCCAGGAGTCGGCCGTCCGGCAGATCCGTTGGATGATCGAGGAGTTGCGGGTGAACGTCTTCGCCCAGGCGCTGGGCACCCCGTACCCCGTCTCCGAGCAGCGGATCTACCGGGCGATGGACGACGCCGAGGGCCGCTGAGCCGACGGCCGGGCCGCTGCCGACCTCTTCGCGGCGGCGGCCCCCCGTCCGGCCTCCTTGCGGTGGCGCGCCCCGGGGTCAGGTCAGTGGCTCGACGCCCGGGGGCAGTTCGCCGAGGTCGATCGCCGACTGGATGTAGTCGAGCAGGATGCGCCGAAGTTCCCGACCGGCGTGGGTGGGTACGACGTCACGCCGACGGGCCACCGCGATGGTCCGCCGCACCCCGGGCGGGGCGAGCGGGGTGATCCGCACGCCCGGCCGGCGAGCCAGCACGATGCCGGGCACGAGAGCGATGCCGAGGCCCGCCTCGACGAAGCTGAGCACCGCGTCCATCTCGCCGCCGTCCACAGCGAAGGTGGGTTCGAAGCCCGCCTCCCGACACGCCTGGATGGTCGCGTCACGCAGGTCGTACCCCTCACGGAACATCACCATCGGCTGGTCCCGCAGGTCGGTGATGCGCAGCTCCCCGGTCGTCGACGCGGTGGGCACCTCCCCCACCGAGGCCACCACCAGGCTCTCCCGCAGGATCGGGTCGACGCGCAGCCCCGGGTCGGCCCCCTGCGCCGGCATGATGATCAGGGCCAGGTCGAGGTCCCCGCGGAGCAGGTCGCGCACCAGATCCTGCGAGCCACCCTCCTCGACCTTCAGGTCGACGGTGGGGTGCGCGTCGCGGAACCGGCGCAGCACCGGCGGGGCGAGCGACGTGGCCAGACTGGGGGTGGCCCCGAGCCGGACCCGACCCCGGCGCAGCCCGACCAGCTCCTGGACCTCCCGGGTCGCGGTCTCCACGTCGGCGAGGATCCGGGTGGCCAACGGCAGCAGCACCTCACCCGCCGCGGTGAGGGCGATGTTGCCCCTTACCCGCTCGAACAGTGGTGCGCCGAGGTCGGCCTCCAGAGCGTGAATTTGCTTACTGAGAGAAGGCTGAGTGATGCCCACGAGGTCGGCGGCTTGGGTGAAATGTCGTACTTCGGCCACCGCGACGAAGTACCGAAGCTGATGGAGCTGCATCTACATAGCCTACGGCTATCAACACTGCGAGTTTGATGCATTGGACGACTGATCGAAGTGCTCCTAGCGTCGGTCCTGTGGTAATCACGAAGACTCGGTCGCCCATCCGCTCGAACGTCGGCCTCAAGGCCGTCATGGCGGTGACGGGCATCCTGCTGGCGCTGTTCCTCATCGCCCACATGCTCGGCAACCTGAAGGTGTTCACGGGGGAGACCTCGTTCGACCACTACGCGCACTGGCTGCGCGACATCGGCAAGCCGCTGCTGCCCGGCGTCTGGTTCCTGTGGATCCTGCGCACCGTGCTGGTAGTGGCGGTCGTCGCCCACATCGTCGCCGCCACCGTGCTGGCCCGTCGGGCCCGCGCCGCCCGCCCGGTCAAGTACGCCCACCGCAAGAAGGTCAACGGCAGCTACGCGGCCCGCACGATGCGCTGGGGTGGGGTGATCATCCTGCTCTTCGTGATCTACCACCTGCTGGACCTGACCACCGGCACGCTGAACCCGGTCGGCGACGAGAGCAAGCCGTACGGCAACGTCGTCGCCGACTTCGCCCCGGAGCGCTGGTACGTCACCCTCTTCTACACGCTGGCCATCCTCGCGGTGGGCTTCCACCTACGCCACGGCGCGTTCAGCGCGTTCCGCAGCCTCGGCCAGCAGACGCCACGCGGCGAGCGCAGGGCGCGTACCGCGGCTCTGATCTTCGCCGTGCTGCTCTGCGCCGGGTACCTGGTGGTCCCGTTCGCCGTACTCACCGGATTGGTGTCCTGACATGGAACTCTTCACCGAGGGCGACGCGATCGCCGACACCAAGGCTCCCGCCGGCCCGGTCGAGAAGCGTTGGGAGACCCGGCGCTTCGAGGCCAAGCTGGTCAACCCCGCCAACCGCCGCAAGATGACGGTGATCGTGGTCGGCACCGGCCTGGCCGGCGGCTCCGCCGCCGCGACCCTGGCCGAGCAGGGCTACCACGTCAAGTCCTACTGCTACCAGGACAGCCCGCGCCGGGCGCACTCCATCGCGGCACAGGGCGGCATCAACGCGGCGAAGAACTACCGCAACGACGGCGACTCCGTGCACCGGCTCTTCTACGACACCGTCAAGGGCGGCGACTTCCGCTCCCGGGAGTCGAACGTGCACCGGCTCGCCGAGGTGTCGGTAAACATCATCGACCAGTGCGTCGCCCAGGGAGTGCCGTTCGCCCGCGAGTACGGCGGCCTGCTGGACACCCGCTCCTTCGGTGGCGCCCAGGTGCAGCGCACCTTCTACGCCCGGGGCCAGACGGGCCAGCAGCTGCTGCTCGGCGCGTACCAGGCGCTCGAACGGCAGATCGGCCTTGGCAACGTCGAGATGAACACCCGGCACGAGATGCTCGAGCTGGTCCTCGTCGACGGCAAGGCCCGCGGCATCGTCGTCCGGGACATGGTCACCGGCGAGATCAGCACCGAGATGGCCGACGCCGTCGTTCTCGCCTCGGGCGGCTACGGCAACGTCTTCTACCTCTCCACCAACGCCAAGGGCTGCAACGTCACCGCCACCTGGCGCGCGCACCGCAAGGGCGCGTACTTCGCCAACCCGTGCTACACGCAGATCCACCCGACCTGCATCCCGGTCTCCGGCGACCACCAGTCGAAGCTGACCCTGATGAGCGAGTCGCTGCGCAACGACGGCCGGGTCTGGGTGCCGAAGACCAAGGGTGACGACCGCAGCCCGAAGGACATTCCGGAGGACGAGCGGGACTACTACCTGGAGCGGATCTACCCCTCCTTCGGCAACCTGGTCCCCCGCGACATCGCCTCCCGCGCCGCGAAGAACGTGTGCGACGAGGGTCGGGGCGTCGGGCCGACGAAGCTCGGCGTCTACCTCGACTTCGCCGACGCGATCGGCCGGCTGGGCCGCAAGGCCATCGAGGCCAAGTACGGCAACCTCTTCGAGATGTACGAGCGGATCACCGGCGAGGACCCGTACGAGGTCCCGATGCGCATCTACCCCGCCGTGCACTACACGATGGGCGGCCTGTGGGTCGACTACGACCTCCAGTCGAACATCCCCGGCCTGTTCGTGATCGGCGAGGCGAACTTCTCCGACCACGGCGCGAACCGGCTCGGCGCCTCGGCGCTGATGCAGGGCCTCGCCGACGGCTACTTCGTGCTGCCCACCACCATCGCCAACTACCTGGCCTCCGGTCCGCTGGAGAAGGTCGACGCCAGCCACCCGGCGGCCGTCGAGGCGCGCACCGACGTCGAGGACCGCGTCCAGCGGTTGCTCGCTGTCGACGGCGACCGGACCGTGGACTCGTTCCACCGGGAACTGGGCCAGATCATGTGGGAACACTGCGGCATGGAGCGCAGCGAGGCCGGGCTGCGCAAGGCGATCGACGAAATCCGTGCCCTGCGCGAGCAGTTCTGGCAGCGGGTCAAGGTGTCCGGCAGCGGCGAGGAACTCAACCAGTCGCTGGAGAAGGCCGGTCGGGTGGCCGACTTCTTCGAGCTGGCCGAGCTGATGTGCATCGACGCCCTGCACCGCGAGGAGTCCTGCGGCGGCCACTTCCGGGCCGAGCACCAGACCCCCGACGGTGAGGCGCAGCGCGACGACGACCGGTTCGCGTACGTGGCGGCCTGGGAGTTCACCGCCGACGGTGAGCCCTCGGTGCTGCACAAGGAAGACCTGAAGTTCGAATACGTCCACCCCACGCAGCGGAGCTACAAGTGAACCTGACCCTGCGCATCTGGCGCCAGAAGGGCCCTGAGGACAAGGGTCGGATGGTGACCTACCCGGTCGACGACGTGTCCCCGGACATGTCGTTCCTGGAGATGCTCGACGTGCTCAACGAGCGGCTGATCCTCGCGGGCGAGGACCCGGTGGCGTTCGACCACGACTGCCGCGAGGGCATCTGCGGCATGTGCGGCCTGATGATCAATGGCGACGCGCACGGGCCGCAGCGCGGCACCACCGCGTGCCAACTGCACATGCGGCAGTTCAAGGACGGCGAGACGATCGACATCGAGCCGTGGCGGGCCAGCGCCTTCCCGGTGGTCAAGGACCTGGTCGTCAACCGGAGCGCCTTCGACAAGATCATCGCGGCTGGTGGCTACGTCACCGCGCCGACCGGCAGCGCACCCGAAGCCCACTCCACGCCGGTGGCCAAGGCCAACGCCGACGCCGCCTTCGAGTCGGCGGCCTGCATCGGCTGCGGCGCCTGCGTGGCAGCCTGCCCCAACGGCTCCGGCATGCTCTTCACCGCCGCCAAGCTCACCCAGCTCTCGCTGCTGCCGCAGGGCCAGCCCGAGCGCTACACCCGGGTGATCGGCATGGTCGACGCGCACGACGAGGCCGGCTTCGGCGGCTGCACCAACGCCGGCGAATGCACCCCGGCCTGCCCGAAGGGCATCCCGCTGAACACCATCGGCCGGCTCAACCGCGACTACCTCGCGGCCACCGCCAAGGGAGCCAACAACACCCCCGGTTCCTGAGGGTCCGCCGTACCACGCCAGACCGCCGTATCCCGCTTTCCCAGGGGGTACGGCGGTCTGGCGTTGGCGTTTGGCGCTGGCGTTGGCGCTGGCGTTGGCGCTGGCGTTGGCGTTGGCGCTGGCGTTGGCGTTGGCGTTTGGCGTTGGCGTTTGGCGTTGGCGTTTGGCGTTGGCGTTTGGCGTTGGCGTTTGGCGTTGGCGTTTGGCGTTGGCGTTTGGCGTTGGCGCTGGTTGCGGTGGGGGCTGGGGCGACCGTCCCCGGCTCCGGGCGGTCAGGCTTGATCCCTGCGCCGGGGACGGTCGCCCCAGCCCTGACCCTGGTCACGGCTCGTCCGAGCCCTCGCCACGCCCTCGCTTCGCCTCGCCGCAACGCGCCCCACCGCGCCTCACCTCACCGCGCCGCGCCTCGTCGTGCCTCACCTCACCGCACCTCGTCGCGCCTCACCTCACCGCGCCGCGCCTCGTCGCGCCTCACCTCAGCCCGCGGCGCATGATCCACTCGGGTTTCAGGAAATCGGCCGGTTGCCGGGCGGCGGTTTCAAGCGGCTGTTGCGACTAGGTGTTTGTGGAGTACCTCGGCTGGATTCTGCCAGTCGAGGGTTTGGCGTGGTCGTCCGTTGAGTTC